>NZ_JBAPPI010000048.1:0-3628 GCF_049280035.1 Mycobacterium sp.
GACCTCACCCGGCTGTCGCGCGGCTTACCGCTGGTCGCGGTGAACACCGCCGTCGAGATCGACCAGTACGGGCAGATCAACGTCGAAGGCAAGCGGGACAAGGTGATCGGCGGGATCGGCGGGCACCCCGACTATTGCGCCGCCGCCCGGATGAGCAGCGGCGGGCTGTCGATCATCGCCGTTCCGACGAGGATGAACGGGAGCTCACCACTCGTCGAGCAGCTCAGCCGGCCCACTTCCACACCCGCCCACGACGTCGACCTGATCGTCACTGAGTCCGGACATGTCGACCTGCGGGCAGCGGACTGGTCACAGCGCCGCGCGCTCATAGCCGAATTGTTCTCAGAATGAGGGAGATAACGCACGATGCCTGACGGCCCCTTGACCGGCAAGGTCGTCCTCGTTACCGGAGGCGGACGGGGTATCGGCCGCGGCCACTGCCTCGAGTTGGCTAAGCAGGGCGCAGCCGTCGTTGTCAACGACCCGGGCGTCGGCCGGGACGGTTCCAGCGGCGACGGAGCAGGTCCCGCAGCCGACGTCGTCGCCGAAATCGAAGCGTCCGGCGGCAAGGCCGTCGCACATACGGGTTCGGTGTCGGCATGGGACGACGTCGCCGACATGGTATCCACCGCCGTCGATACTTTCGGCTCCCTGACCGGCGTGGTGAACAACGCAGGCATCCTGCGTGATTCCATGGTCGCTGCCTCCAGCGAGGCCGATTGGGACGCCGTCATCGCCGTACATCTCAAGGGCACCTTCGCCGTCACCCGACATGCCTGCGAGTACTGGCGCGCTCAGTTCAAGGCAGGCAACCCGATTGATGCCCACATCGTCAACACGGTGTCGGGCGCGGGCTTGTGGGGCAATGTCGGACAGAGCGCTTATGCCGCGGCCAAGGCCGCGATCGCCAACCTGACCGTCGTAACCGCGATGGAGGCGCAGCGTTACGGTGTTGCGGTCAACGCGATCTCGCCGCTGGCCATGTCGCGGATGACCGCCGACGTGTTCGGCGCCCGCGCTGACGATCCCGCGCTGCATCCCGCCCGCAGCTCCGCCGTGGTGGCCTGGCTGCAATCTGCGCAGTCTTCCTGGCTCACCGGGCAGATCCTCCGCATCAACGGCGACAAGCTGACCCGAATCGAGGGCTTCACCGAGGCGCCTAGCGCCTATCACGCCAAAGACGGTGCCGCCCTGACGTTTTCGGAGATCGGGCAGGCCGTCAGCTGGCTTTACGGGACGTCTCCGCGCGGGCTGGCCGGACCGCTGCCGACGGCCTGAACTTCGAACAGATTACGGCGCCCCGCCATCGGCGTAGATGGTTTGTCCGGTGACGAACGCGCAGATGTCCGAAAGCAGGAAGGCGATCAGCGCGCCGATCTCGTCCGGCTGCCCGGGACGGCCGAGCGCGGCGTCGAACCCGAAGTCCTCCACCAGCGCCCGCTCGAGTGCCTCGTCGTAGGGATAGCCCTTGTTTTCGGCGACGTATCCGCGGATGGCGTGCAGCGCATCGGTTTCCACGGCGCCGGGGGCGACGCTGTTCGCCCGGATACCCGATTTGCCGTGGGTGCGCGCGATACCCCGGGTGAACGTGGCAACGGCGGCCTTGAGGCTCGCGTAGGGTAGCCGAGGCTCGTGTGGCGAGCGGGCAGAGTACGCGGCGGTGGTCACGATCGCGCCTCCGTTGACCGCGAGGTGGGGCAGTGCCGCTTGTACGCTGCGGGTGGTCGCCAGCAGGACGTCGTGAAACGCGGTGTCCCAAGCGTCGTCGTCGGAGTCGATGGGCATCATCCCGGCAGTGCCCATGGTGACGGCGATGCCGTCGAGTCGGCCAAGTATCCGGACCGCTTCGTCGACCGCGGCCACCGCCGCACCGGGCTGACTCACGTCGAAGGCCAGGCCGTGCGCTGAGGCCGCACCAGCGGCGGCGAGTTCTTCCGCGGAGTTCTTGCCTCGGTCGGCGTCGCGCCCGACCACCACGACGGACGCACCCTCGCGGGCCAGCGCCCGTGCTGCCGCAAGTCCCATGCCCGCTGTTCCGCCGACGACGACGTAGCCCTTGCCGCGTACTCCCAGATCCACCGCTCAACTCCTTGCCGCGGCCGGACTGAAGTGACTCAGCGGCCGCTCGACGAATTCGAACACCACGCCTTCCGGCGAGCGCAAGAACGCGATGTGCAGGCCCTCGATCTTGGTTCCAGGCAGTGGGCACCACACTGGATCGCCCATCCGCTCAACCGAATCGGGCACCTGCGCCAGTGCGTCGTGCACGTTCTCCACCCGCAACGCGCAACGGTAGAGGCCCTCGCGGTTACCGGCCCACGGCACCGGGGTATGCACGGTGTCGGGGTGCTGCACCACCACGAGCGTAAACTGATGCCCATCCTCGGCTAGGGCGTAACGCGCTACCACGCAGTCGGTTTCGCCCGTCCCGTTCGGGCTGAGCTGCGCACCGGCGACCCGCATCACCCGCGGCGCATCCACCTCGTCGAACCCGATAGCGGTGAGGAACTTCCCGGTCGCGGCAGCGTCGATCGCGGCGATCCTGATGCCGTTGAACAGTGTGCACCGTGCGTCCGTCGCGCCGCCGGCATCGGACGGTAACTCGACCACCTCGATCACCACGCCGTCAGGGTCCAACGCAAGAACCGACTTGCCGTCACCGATGAGGCTGTCGACCGGATCGCCCACCGTCAGCCCCCCGTCGCGCAACGCGGTCACCGCGCCGTCGAGGTCAGCGACCGCCAGGTGCACCGACCGGATTCCGGGATGCACCGGGTCGCGGCTCGGGTCGCGGACCAACGCAGGCGACTGGTATTCGATCACCTCCAGCGCACAGCCGGCACGCCCGCCGCGCGCGTCGTATAAAAATGCGGTGGCACAATAAGTTTCACCGTCAAGCCCAAGGATGGTGCCGTCGGTGGCGACCTTGGGGTCGGTGCGCATCCGTGCCGTCAGGCCCAGCACGTCGCCGTAGACACGCTCGGTGCGGTCCAACGATTCACAGTTGAGATTGATGTGCAGGAAGCGCCGCGCGAGGTGCTCCGAACCCACTACAGCACGACCGAGTTGATCTTGAACTCGATGATCTCGTCCTCGCTGAAGCCGAGCTCGGCGAGCAGCGCATCGGTGTGCTCACCGTGCCCCGGCGCGCAGACCAGGCTCAGCGGCAACTCGTCGAACTGCACCGGGCTGGCCGCCAGCGCGAACTCGTTGCCGCTGGTATCGGTGGTGCGCGGCAGATACCCGTTGGCGATCGCCTGCGGGTCCTCGTGCACCTCGCGGGCGGTGCGCATCACGTCCCACACCCCGTCGAAACCGGCGAAGGCCTTCTCCCAGTGCGAAAGATCCTGCGACTCGAAGGTCCGGCGCAGTTCCGCGATGCACTCCTTGCGGTTCCCGAATCTCACCATCGCCGAAGCGAATCGCTCGTCGTCGATCAGATCGGCGCGGCCCAGTCGTGTGCAGAAGTCCGACCAGAAGCGGTCGGCCTGCAGCAGCACGAACGCGATGAACCTGTCGTCGCGGGTCTTGTAGATGCTGGCCACCGGATTGGGCATCTCGTCGAGGTTGAACTTGGGGATGTCCTGCCCTGTGACACCGGCGCCGACGATGTCCGGGCCGAGCTGCC
>NZ_JBAPPI010000049.1:0-17570 GCF_049280035.1 Mycobacterium sp.
CTGCCGAAGACCGAGCCGTACACGCCGACCTTCGACACCGGCGCGCACCCCAAAGCCGAACCGGCGTTCATCGAGCCGGAACCGAAGGCTCGACGCCGCCGATGGTGGCATCGGCGCGCGGACACGTCGGCGACGGAGATAGCGGATGAGCCGGCGAGCACCCCTGACCCGGCGGAACAGGCTGCGACGGACGACGTGCCGCGGTCCGGGCCGCTGCACGCGCCGGCACCGCCCGTCACAGTGCCCGGCCGGTACCACTACCTCAAGTGGTGGCAGCTTTTTCTGATGCTCTTGGCGGTATGGGCTCCGGCGGCAGCGATAGGTGCCGGCCTGTTCTACTGGTGGACCCAGGACAACTCCAAACACAAGACCGCCGTTGTCTTCGTGGTTTTGGTCTACGTCGTCGTGTGCATCGTCGCGGGTTTGATGCTTGCGATGGTGTCCGACCGGCCGTTGGTGTCGGCGTTGGCGATCGCGATGCTGTCGGCGGTGTTCGCATCCGTCGTCGCCGCGGCCCCGGTCTACGGCGCGTTCTACTGTGACCACAGCCACGGTCAGTGCCTGATGGGCATCATCCCGTACTGAGCCCGCCCGCGGCGGCTATGCGAGGCTGGCGGGGTGAGCGGAACCTCGGCCTCCTACCTGCCGGCCGATCGTCACCTCGCCTCAATCGCTGACTTGATCGAAGATCCCGCGCGGGCGACGATGCTCGCGGCCCTGGCCGGCGGGCGGGCGCTACCGGCCGGGGAGCTGGCCCGGCGGGCTCACGTTCATCCCGCCACCGCCTCCGCGCACCTGCGCCGCCTGGTCGAGGGCGGATTGATCCGGGTCAGAGTCCAGGGCCGGCATCGATACCACGAGATCGTTAATCCTGAGGTCGCCGCGGTGCTGGAGGCCATCGCCCACATCGCTCCGCCGGCCCCGGTGCGTTCGCTGCGTGCCCATCGCGCCGCCGTCGCGCTGACCGAGGCACGGACGTGTTATGACCATCTGGCCGGACGCCGCGGCGTGCAGCTGCGCGACCGTCTGCTGGACGTTTCGGCCATCCGCCGCCTCGACGACCGGGATCACGAGCTCACCGACCGCGGGCAGTACTTGCTCGACCAGTTGGGCATCGGCTTGGCGTCGCTGCGGACCAGCCGGCGGGTATTCGCCCGCTGCTGCGTCGACTGGACCGATCGCCGGTTCCACCTGGCCGGAGCGCTGCCCGCCGCGATCACCAGTGAGTTCCTCGCCCGAAGATGGCTCACCCGGGGGCCGGGCCGCAGCCTGCGGGTCGCCGCCGATTACGACGACAACATCGAAAGCTGGCTGGGCACCTGACGCTGGGCCCGCGGCATTAGGGTAGTGGCCGTGACCAACTATGACGTTGTCGTCCTCGGAGCCGGGCCCGGCGGATACGTCGCGGCTATCCGCGCCGCACAGCTGGGATTGAACACGGCCGTCGTCGAATCCAAATACTGGGGCGGAGTCTGTCTCAACGTCGGCTGCATCCCGTCGAAAGCCTTGCTGCGCAACGCCGAACTCGCCCACATCTTTGCCCAAGAAGCCAAGACCTTTGGTATCAACGGTGAGGCGACGTTCGACTACGGCGTCGCTTACGACCGAAGCCGCAAGGTGGCCGAGGGCCGGGTCGCCGGTGTGCACTTCCTGATGAAGAAGAACAAGATCACCGAGATCCACGGTTACGGCAGGTTCACCGACCCCCACACGCTGTCGGTCGAACTCAACGAGGGCGGTACCGAAACGGTCACCTTCGACAACGCGATCATCGCCACCGGCAGCAGCACGCGGCTCGTTCCCGGCACGTCGCTGTCGGCGAATGTCGTCACCTACGAAGAGCAGATCCTTTCCCGCGAACTCCCGGAATCGATTGTGATCGCCGGCGCAGGTGCCATCGGCATGGAATTCGGCTATGTGCTGAAAAACTACGGCGTCGACGTGACCATCGTCGAATTCTTGCCGCGCGCGCTGCCCAACGAAGACGCCGAGGTGTCCAAGGAGATCGAGAAGCAGTTCAAAAAGCTCGGCGTCAAGATCCTCACCGGCACAGGAGTCGAATCGATCGCCGACGACGGGTCCGTCGTCACCGTGACGGTCAGCAAGGACGGCAAGTCGGAGGACCTCAAGGCGCAAAAGGTGTTGCAGGCCATCGGGTTTGCGCCCAACGTCGAAGGCTATGGGTTGGACAACGCCGGGGTCGCGCTGACCGACCGCAAAGGCATCGGGATCGCCGACTATATGCAGACCAACGTCAACCACATTTACGCCATCGGCGACGTCACCGGGCTGCTGCAGCTGGCCCACGTTGCCGAGGCTCAGGGTGTGGTTGCGGCCGAAACCATCGCCGGCGCAGAGACTTTGGCACTCGGCGACTACCGCATGCTGCCGCGCGCCACATTCTGCCAGCCGCAGGTGGCCAGCTTCGGACTCACCGAGGAGCAGGCCCGCGACGAGGGTTATGACGTTGAGGTCGCGAAGTTCCCGTTCACCGCCAACGCCAAGGCGCACGGCCTCGGCGATCCCAGTGGATTCGTCAAACTCATTGCCGACGCCAAACACGGCGAGCTGCTCGGCGGGCACCTGATTGGCCACGACGTCTCCGAGTTGCTGCCGGAGCTGACGCTGGCGCAGAAGTGGGATCTGACCGCATACGAGTTGGCCCGCAACGTCCACACCCACCCGACGATGTCAGAGGCGCTGCAAGAGTGCTTCCACGGGCTGACCGGGCACATGATCAACTTCTGACGCCGATGCGTACCGAATCGATTTGGACCGTCATCGGCGGAGCGCTCGCCGGCTACGTTCTGTGGCTGGTGGCGATTTCGATCGGCGACGCCATCACCACGGTGAGCCTGTGGAGCCTGGTCGTGCTGGGACTCTCGGCGGCATTCGCGCTCTGGGCGGTGTTATGGGGACGGCGCCTGCGACAGCGGCGAAGCTATCCGCTGGCGTCGTTCGCCTTTGCGCTGCCGGTTCTTCCCGTCGTGCTGTCGTTAGCCGTGCTGGTCCGCTGCTACCTATGACAGAACGCTACCGAGGGTTGTCCAGCGGAATGTCAAGCGCCGACATGGTGGCCGCCAGTCCGTCGTATTGCCCTGCAAGCATGCAGAATTCGATGAGCTGACGCCGATCGAGGTGGCTGGCCAGCTGCTGCCAGACCTCAGCGCTGATCGAGCGGTTGTTGATGAACTCGTCGGTGGCGCTCAACAGCGCCCGCTGCCGAGGCGTCAGCCCGCTGAAGTCTTGCGCCGGGTTCTGCCAGGCGAAGATCATGGCCTGCGTCTCGTCATTCAGGCCGCGGCGGCGTCCCATCTTCCGGTGATGCTGCAGCTCGTATTCGGAACCGCGCAGATGCGCGACCCGCAGGATCACCAACTCGGTGTCGGCCTGTGGCAACCGGCCCCGCAGCAGCAAGGCAGCATACGGCGTCATCGCCAAGAACAGTCGCTTGTGCTGCCCCAGCGTGGTGAACAGGTGCATCTGCGGTGCGCCGACCGTGCGGGCGGCGGACTTCGCCAAGATCCAATTGATCAGTCCCAAGTCGCGGAACCGTCCCGACGGGATACGACCGACTTGAGTGCCGGTCATGCTTGCTTCACCAGGTAGGGCGAGACCGTGCTGCGGTGCTCGTCGAGGTCGAGTGCGCGGCCCAGAGCGGGGAACGCCCGTTGTGGGCAGTTATCGCGTTCGCAGACCCGGCAGCCCGCGCCGATCGGTGTTGCGATGTCCCCGGACAAGTCGAGTCCTTCCGAGTAGACGAGCCGATGGGCGTGCCGGAGTTCGCAGCCCAGCCCGATCGCGAAGGTTTTACCGGGCTGACCATACCGTGATGCGCGCCGCTCGACGGTGCGGGCCACCCACATGTAATTGCGGCCGTCGGGCATCTGGGCGATCTGCACCAGGATCTTGCCCGGGTTGGCGAAGGTCTCATAGACGTTCCACAGCGGGCAGGTGCCGCCGCTGGAGGAGAAGTGAAAACCGGTGGCCGACTGGCGTTTTGACATGTTCCCGGCGCGGTCGACCCGGATGAATGAAAACGGGACGCCCCGCATCGACGGCCGCTGCAGGGTGGACAGCCGGTGTCCGATGGTCTCGTAGCTCACCGAGTAGAACGCCGAGAGCCGCTCGATGTCGTGACGGAAGTTCTCCGCGACGTCGTGGAACTGCCGGTACGGCAGAACGGCGGCCGCGGCGAAGTAGTTCGCCAGCCCGAGCCGGGCCAGCGTGCGCGACTCGTCGCTGGTGAACTTGCCTTCGGTGACCATGCCGTCGATGAGATCGCCGAACTCCAGATACGCCAGCTCGGCGGCCAGCTTGAACACCTGTTGGCCCACCGAAAGGTGGTTGCTGATCTCCAGCGTCTTGGATCCCGGGTCATAACGGTGCAGCACGGTGTCGCCGAGGTCGATGCGCTTGTTGATGTGCACGCCGTGCACCTCGGTAAGCCGCCGGGACAACTCGCCGGCCAGATCGCCGTGGTGCATCCGCATCCGGGTGGTCAGGTCTTCGGCTGCGGTGTCCAGCTCGTGCAGATAGTTCTGGCGCTGGTAGAAGTAGTCGCGCACCTCTTCATGCGGCATGGTGATCGACCCGCTGCCGCTGCCGTCGGAGAACCGCTCCTCGGTGGCGGCGGCCAGCTGAGCGGTGGTGATCCGGTAGCGGCGATGCAGGTTGACCATGGCCCGCGCAAACCCCGGATGCCCGTTGACGATCTCGGCGACTTCGGGCAGGTCGACATCAATGTCCAGATCGCGGTCCATGGTCACTTCGCGCAGTTCGGCGACCAGCCGGGTGTCGTCCTGCGAGGCGAAGAAGGTGGCGTCCACCCCGAAGACTTCGGTGATCCGCAGTAGCACGGCCACCGTCAGGGGCCGGACGTCGTGCTCGATCTGGTTGAGATAGCTCGGCGAGATATCCAGCATCTGTGCCAGCGCGGCCTGGCTGAAGCCGCGCTCGTTTCGCAGCTGCCGAACCCGTGAGCCGACGAACGTCTTGGACACCCGGTCAGCCTACCTGCGTTGCTAAGACGCGGTTTGCAGAGTTGGCAGCACGTTCTGGATTGGCCCCGCGGCGAGGTCGTTTGGCATGATTCTCTCTTGGGGGGAGCCTAAGCTAGGCCGTCTAGCAACGCGACGGATCGGGCCAGCATGAGCAGCAGCGGGGAGTGAAACCGTGACCCTGGACAAAGTGATGATGCCGGTCCCGGATGGTCATCCTGACGTCTTCGATCGTGAGTGGCCGCTGCGCGTCGCCGACATCGACCGCGGCGGGCGGCTACGCTTCGATGCCGCCGCCCGCCATATTGTGGACATTGGCCAGGATCAGTTGCGCGAGATGGGCTTTGAGGAAACCCATCCGCTCTGGATCGTCCGCCGGACGATGATCGACCTGATCCGTCCGATCGAGTTCGGCGACATGCTGCGGATGCGCCGGTGGTGTTCGGGAACATCGAACCGCTGGTGTGAGATGCGGGTCCGCATAGATGGGAAGCGCGGGCGCGGCCTCATCGAGTCCGAGGGCTTTTGGATCAACTTCAACCGCGACACCCAGACGCCGGCACGGATCGCCGACGACTTCCTCGGGGGCCTGCGGAAAACCACTGATATCGATCGGCTGCGGTGGAAGGCCTATCTGAAGGCGGGCAGTCGCGACGACGCTGCGGAGATCCACGAGTTTCCGGTTCGGTTCACTGACATCGACTTTTTCGACCACATGAACAACTCCGTGTACTGGAGTGTGGTCGAGGACTACCTCGCGTCCTGCCCGGAACTGCTCAAAGCGCCGCTGCGGGTGACCATCGAGCACGACGCCGCGGCGGCGCTGGGCGACAAGCTGGAGATCATCTCGCACGTGCATCCACCCGGATCGACCGACCGATTCGGCGCTGACCTGGCTGATCGCACTGTTAGAACGCTCACATATGCCGTCGGTGACGAGACGAAAGCGGTCGCGTCGATCTTCGCGCTTTAACCGTACGGCCGTCATGCAAACGCTCGCCCTGACCTGCGAATTTAAGTTACTGGCTGGTAGCAACTGAACCGTTTCAGTTAGCACCAACCTTCGCAAGCTTTGCAAAAAGGTGCGAAGCCCTAACCAGAATTGGCAACTGAAATGGGTGGACCTGCGAAGCTAACCTGTGCCATCTTCGACTTAGCAGATCAGCAAAGATGCCGAGGGTCTTAACAAGCCTGGAAATTCGGGCCCTCGGAGTCACCAACCTTTAGAACCTTGAGGAGCAGCGCAAATGTCTAGCGTTGGCACGCCGAAGAACGCCGAACAGATCCAGCACGACTGGGACACGAACCCGCGCTGGAAGGACATCACCCGTACTTACAAAGCTGCCGACGTCGTCGCACTGCAGGGCAGCGTGGTCGAGGAGCACACCCTGGCCCGCCGCGGCGCAGAGGTGCTGTGGAACCAGCTGCACGACCTGGAGTTCGTCAACGCGCTGGGCGCCCTGACCGGAAACATGGCGGTGCAGCAGGTCCGCGCCGGCCTGAAGGCCATCTACCTGTCGGGTTGGCAGGTCGCGGGCGACGCGAACCTTTCCGGCCACACTTATCCCGACCAGAGCCTGTACCCGGCCAACTCGGTGCCGCAGGTGGTGCGCCGCATCAACAACGCACTGCTGCGCGCCGACGAGATCGCCACGGTCGAGGGCGACACGTCCGTCGAGAACTGGCTCGCCCCGATCGTCGCCGACGGTGAGGCCGGCTTCGGTGGCGCGCTGAACGTCTACGAACTGCAGAAGGCCATGATCGCCGCCGGTGTCGCCGGCTCGCACTGGGAAGACCAGCTGGCTTCGGAGAAGAAATGTGGCCACCTCGGTGGCAAGGTGCTGATCCCCACCCAGCAGCACATCCGCACGCTGACCTCCGCCCGCCTGGCCGCCGACGTTGCCGGCGTGCCGACGGTTGTCATCGCCCGCACCGACGCCGAGGCGGCCACCCTGATCACCTCCGACGTCGACGAGCGCGACCGCCCGTTCATCACCGGTGAGCGCACCGCCGAGGGCTTCTACCGGGTGAAGAACGGCCTGGAGCCGTGCATCGCTCGGGCCAAGGCCTACGCGCCGTACTCCGACCTGATCTGGATGGAGACCGGCACGCCGGACCTGGAGCTGGCCCGCAAGTTCGCCGAGGGCGTCAAGAGCGAGTTCCCGGACCAGTTGCTGGCCTACAACTGCTCGCCGTCGTTCAACTGGCGCAAGCACCTCGACGACTCGACCATCGCAAGGTTCCAAAAAGAGCTTGGTGCAATGGGATTCAAGTTCCAGTTCATCACGCTGGCCGGCTTCCACGCGCTGAACTACTCGATGTTCGACCTGGCTTACGTCTACGCCCGCAACCAGATGAGCGCCTACGTCGAGCTGCAGGAGCGCGAGTTCGCCGCCGAGGAGCGCGGTTACACCGCGACCAAGCACCAGCGCGAGGTCGGTGCCGGTTACTTCGACCGCATCGCCACCACGGTGGACCCGACCTCCTCGACGACCGCTCTGGCTGGATCGACCGAAGAGGGTCAGTTCCACTGACCCTCTGGCGCCGAGCGTGAAACTGTGGCGACTTTTCGGCCGATTTTTCGCCGTGAGTTCACGTTGGGCGCAGTGAGGAGAAGTTGACAGCGCAGGCCCTGCCCGGCGATGTTGGGCGGGGCCTGTTGCTGTCAGCCGGGCATGGGCCGCGGAGCCGTAAGGAGAAATGTGTCAATCGAACTTGTGGGAGTCATCGGGGCCGGCCAAATGGGCGCCGGCATCGCCGAAGTGTCGGCGCGCGCCGGGGTTGACGTGCTGGTCTACGAGCCGACCGAGGCCTTAACCACGGCTGGGCGCAATCGGATCGTCAAGTCGGTCGAGCGCGGTGTCAGCGCGGGGAAGATCACCGAGCGCGAGCGCGACGCTGCGGTCGCCAAGCTGAAATTCACCACCGATCTTTCCGGGCTGGCCGATCGGCAGCTGGTCATCGAGGCCGTGGTCGAGGACGAGGACGTCAAAACCGCCATCTTCGCCGAGCTGGATCGCGTGATCACCGACCCGGATGCTGTCCTGGCATCCAACACGTCGAGCATTCCGATCATGAAGGTGGCTGCCGCCACCGCCAATCCGGGCCGAGTCCTGGGTTTGCATTTCTTCAACCCCGTTCCGGTGCTGCCACTGGTGGAGTTGGTCAGCACACTGCTCACCGACGAGGCCGCGGCCGCCCGCACCGAGGAATTCGCCAGCGCAGTGCTGAAGAAGCAGGTTGTGCGGTGCTCGGACCGATCCGGCTTCGTGGTCAACGCGTTGTTGGTGCCCTACCTGCTTTCGGCGATCCGGATGGTCGAGGCCGGCTTTGCCACCGTCGAGGATGTCGACAAGGCGGTGGTTGCCGGACTGTCGCATCCGATGGGACCGCTGCGGTTGTCCGATCTCATCGGCCTCGACACCTTGAACCTGATCGCGGACAAGATGTTTCAAGAGTTCAAAGACCCGCAATACGGTGCTCCGCCCCTTTTGCTGCGTATGGTCGAGGCGGGCTTGCTGGGGAAGAAATCCGGCAAGGGCTTCTACTCCTACTAAGGTTCCACTAGCGTCCGGCCGACTCGTGTCCGGCGCCGAGGTTGATTGCCAAGTTCGAGCGTAAGGTACTGTCGCGAAATGTCTAAGTTGAGGCCGTTTTACGAAGAGTCGCAGTCGATTTACGATGTTTCCGACGAGTTTTTTGCCCTCTTTTTGGACCCTACGATGGGTTATACGTGCGCGTATTTTGAGCATGACGACTTGAGCCTCGAAGAGGCACAGACAGCCAAATTCGATCTGGCGCTGGGCAAGTTGAACCTCGAGCCAGGGATGACGCTGCTCGACATCGGTTGCGGGTGGGGCGGGGCGCTGGCCCGGGCGGTCGAGAAATACGACGTCAATGTGATCGGAATCACCCTCAGCCGCAACCAGTCCGAATACAGCACGGCCAGGTTGGCGAAGATCCCGACGAAGCGCAATGTCGAGGTGCGGCTGCAGGGCTGGGAAGAGTTCGACGAGAAGGTTGATCGGATCGTGTCCATCGGTGCGTTCGAAGCGTTCAAGGCAGAGCGGTATCGAGCCTTCTTCGAGCGGTCCTACGACATCCTTCCCAATGGCGGCCGGATGTTGCTGCACACGATATTGGCGCACACGCCAAAGTACTTCCGCGACAACGGAATCGCGGTAACCATTAGCGATCTGAAGTTCATGAGGTTCATCGGAACCGAAATCTTTCCCGGTGGCCAGCTGCCCGCTGTCGAAGACATTATCGAGTTGTCGCAGACCGCCGACTTCGCTGTCGAGAAGGTCCAATTGCTGCGCCCGCATTATGCACGGACGTTGGACATGTGGGCAGCTAATCTGCGGGACAACCGCGAACGCGCCATCGTCGTCCAGTCCGAAGAGGTCTACCACCGCTACATGCGGTATTTGACCGGTTGCGCGGACTTTTTCCGCAGGGGTATCTGCAATGTAGGCCAGTTCACCGTTACCAAGTAGGCGGGCACCGCCCTGCGTCGCCGACGCCGTTCAGGCGGGCGATTTCTCCATGGTGAACTGGCACACGTCGGTGTAGCCGTCGCGGAACAGTTCTCGACAGCCGGTCAGGTACTTCATGAAGGTGTTGTAGACGTCTTCGCCTTTCAGCTCGATCGCCTCGTCCCGATGCGCTTCCAGTGCCTTGGCCCACGTATCCAGGGTGCGCACGTAGTTGTGCCCGATCATGTGATGACGGGTGATGTGGAAACCGGCGGCGGTGGCGTAGTCATCGACGATGTCGATCTGCGGTAAGCGACCCCCGGGGTAAATCTCTTTCCGGATGAAGCTGATGAACCGCACCAGCGACATCGTCGTCGTCAACCCCATCTTTTTGCCCTCTTCGGCCGTCGGCACCACGATGGAGTGCAACAGCATGACGCCGTCGTCGGGCATGACGTTGTAGCACATCTTGAAAAAGTCGGCGTAGCGCTCATAGGTGCCGATGCCGTCGGCGAAATGCTCGAACGCACCCAGGGAAACAATGCGGTCCACCGGTTCGTCGAACTCTTCCCAGCCCTGCAGCCGAACGTCCTTGGTCCGCGGACTGTCCATCTCGGCGAACTTCTGCGTGTCGTGAGCCAGCTGGTTTTCGCTCAACGTCAAGCCGATCACATTGACGTCATACTTTTCGATCGCGTGCCGCATGGTGGAGCCCCAGCCACAACCGATGTCGAGCAGCGTCATGCCGGGCTTCAGCCCTAGCTTGTCCAGCGCCAGATCGCGCTTTGCCCGCTGCGCCTCTTCCAACGTCATGTCGTCGCGCTCGAAGTACGCGCAACTGTAGGTCATCGACGGATCGAGCCACAGCTTGAAGAATTCGTTCGAGCGGTCATAGTGCGACTTGATGTTGCCGACATCTGGCTTCAGAGCCGTCTCACCAGCGTGTTCACTTCCGCGCGTCGTCATGGCCGAACCTATACCCCTCGTCAGTACGCGACAATCACTGCCGACGCCCATGTTATAGCCGTGTCCAGTTTCCGACGGCCAGCCGCCGCCGGATCTACGATTTTATTCGTAGCTGCGGGGGTACCGGATTGGTGGAAGTAACGCTATGGCGCAGCTGTCGACCGGAAATGGTCTCCCCGATGTGGTCGTCACCGGCATCGCAATGACGACTGCCCTGGCTACCGACGCTGACAGCACCTGGAAGAAGCTGCTGGACGGACAGAGCGGGATCCGCAAGCTCGATGATCCATTCATCGAGGAGTTCGACCTACCGGTTCGAATCGGTGGACATCTGCTCGAGGATTTCGACCACGAGCTGACGCGAATCGAACTGCGCCGGTTCCTGCGTCTGCAGAAGATGTCGACCGTGGTCGGCCGGCGAGTTTGGGCCAACGCCGGCTCGCCCGCGGTCGACACCAACCGGTTGATGGTTTCCATCGGTACCGGGATGGGCTCGACTGACGAAATGATCGACGCCTACGACGACATCCGTGAACGCGGTATCAGAGCTATTGGCCCGTTGGGCGTGCAGAAAGCCATGCCCAACGCGGCGGCCGCAGCTGTCGGGCTGGAACGTGGCGCTAAGGCTGGGATCGCCACGCCGGTGTCTGCTTGTGCCTCTGGGAGCGAGGCCATCGCCCAGGCGTGGCGCGAACTCGTGCTCGGTGAGGCCGACATCGCGATCTGCGGCGGCGTCGAGACCAGGATCGAGGCCGTCCCGATCGCTGCGTTCGCTCAGCTGCAGTTGCTGTCGATGAACAATGACGATCCGGCCGGCGCGTGCCGCCCGTTCGATAGGGACCGCGACGGCTTGGTGTTCGCCGAAGCCGGTGCGCTGATGGTCATCGAGATCGAGGACCACGCAAAAGCCCGCGGCACCAACATTTTCGGTCGACTGATGGGCGCCGGCATCACCTCAGACGGCCACCACATCGTGGCCCCCGATCCCAGTGGTGAACGCGCCGGCCACGCGATCACGCGGGCGATCCAGCTTGCTGGGCTGACTCCGCGCGACATCGATCACGTCGACGCGCACGCGACCGGCACCGCCGTCGGCGACCTGGCCGAGGCGAAGGCAATTAACAATGCGTTGGGCGCCCACCGACCGGCGGTCTACGCGCCGAAGGCGGCGCTGGGCCATTCGATTGGCGCAGTCGGCGCAGTGGAGTCGATTCTGACGGTGCTGGCCCTATGGGACGGCATCATCCCGCCGACGTTGAACCTGCGCAATCTTGATCCGCAGATCGATCTGGATGTGGTGGCCGATGAGCCGCGCACTGGCGACTACCGGTACGCGATCAACAATTCGTTCGGTTTCGGCGGCCACAACGTCGCCTTGGCCTTCGGAAGATATTGACGCCGACCCTGCGCCGATTCACCTGCGATAAGGTGTCCGGGTTCCCGGATCGTGAAAAAGTAGGTTATACATGTCGTGCGCGACAGCAGAACCTAACGACCTGAACACGATCCACCTTGAAAGGTCAATCTCAGATGACGGATAGCGGGTCGGGTGGCTCGCCGAAATTGCGGCCGGCCTACGAGGACGTTCAAGCCCATTACGACCTCTCCAATGATTTCTTCGGGCTATTCCAGGATCCGACGCGGACGTACAGCTGTGCGTTCTACGAACGCGATGACATGACGCTGGAAGAAGCCCAGATCGCCAAGATCGACCTCGCCCTCGGCAAGCTTGGCCTGCAGCCCGGAATGACGCTGCTCGACGTCGGCTGCGGCTGGGGCTCGGTGATGAAGCGCGCTGTCGAACGATACGACGTCAACGTCGTGGGGCTGACCTTGAGCAAGAACCAGTGCGCTCTGGGGCAACAGCTGCTGGATCAGATTGACACCGGCCGCTCCCGGCGAATGCTGCTGCGGGGCTGGGAGGAGTTCGACGAGCCCGTCGACCGCATTGTCAGCATCGAAGCATTCGAGGCCTTCCCCAAATCGCGCTATAAGGCCTTCTTCGATACGTGCCACCGCGTCATGCCAAGCGACGGTCGGATGGTCCTGCAGACGATCATGGGTCATCCGCTCAAGCGTTGGCCCGAGATGGGCATCCCGATTACCATGGCCGATCTCCGGTTTATGCGGTTCATCGCCGCGGAGATTTTTCCCGGCGGCGCAGTGCCGTGCGACGAGGACGTGATCGAATACTCAACCAACGCGGGGTTTTCGGTCGAAGAACTGCAGAAGATGACCGCCGACTACGTCCGGACACTCGATACCTGGTCGGAGAGGCTGGAAGCCGCCCGCGACGACGCCATCGCGGTGACCTCCACTGAGGTCTACGACCGCTACATGCGTTATCTGACCGGATGTTCTGATTTCTTCCAGCGGAACGTCTCTGAGGTGGGACAGTTCACCCTGGTGAAGGGATAGCGGGCCGAGCTCGTCCCAGGGCTACACCGACGTCTGCCAATACACGTGCGAGAAGGCGAACAGCTAGCCGAGTAAATCGGCCGGCAGCAGCGCGCCGATCGCCAGGCCCACCACCAGCAATGCCCCCGCTTGGCGCACGTGCACCCAGGCCAGCGCGGCGTACCACAGTGGCCATACCGGGAAGTTGGCCGGCGGCTCGTCGGGTGGCGGACGGCGGAAATACGGCCACACCTTGACAAGTCGCGGCAGCGCCGCCACGACAAGCAGCGCCGGCCACGGCATCGCTTTGGCCAGCACCGCCGCCACAACCAGCAGATAAAACCCGACCATCATTCCGAGCGTCACCGCGCGGGCACGCGCTTCCCCGAAGATCACCGGCAACGTGCGGATGCCAAGCGGCTGGTCGTATGGGATTTTGTCAATGTGCTTGCCCATCAACACTGTTGTGCACAGCAGGCCGTACGGTAGCGACGCCAGCAGCACATCCCAGCCGACGCTGCCCACCGCTGAGTAGTACGTTCCGCACACCATCAGCGGACCCCAGACCACCAGTACATCGGGCTCACCGAGGCCACGCTTCTTGAGTCGTACCGGCGGCGCTGTGTAAGCAACGCTGAGCACAAAACCCGACAACGCGAAGGCCAGCACGGGCCAGCCGCGTGCCCACGTCAGCACGATCAGGATCACCAGGTCGGCCAGGTTCACCACGGCGATCGCGGTGAGCAGGGTGCGGCGGCTGACCAGACCCGAGAGGACTGGGTGCGGCGCGTAAAGGGCACGCGGGTAACTGGAGCTGTCCAGGCCGGTCTGGGTGTCGAACAGGTCGTTCATCAAGTTATTGACGATGTGCGCCAACAGGATTCCGGCGATTGCGAGAACGAGCCAGCGCCAATCGAATCCGGGCCGGCCGACCGCCAGCAGCGCTGCGACCAGGCCGGCGAACAGGGTCATCGGCAACACCGCGGCGCGGGTGACGACGATCCAGCGGGTGACGAAGTCGACCGGCCCGTCCGGTGGCGGGTTGGTCGTACGCAGGGCATAGCCCCAGGAGCTGAGCCGGGAGCGGACCGTCGCTTCAGTCATGGCGCCGCTCCTCCTCATCGCTTCGCTCTGCATCGTCGCCGGCGCGAGTCATGTTCAGGAACCTAGCGGCGGCACGATCGGCGACGGGTGTGGTTGGCCGCGGAACTTCTCCAGCGAGCCGGCGACCTCGACGATCCCGCACAGCGCGCTCCAACTCAGCATGGTCAGATAGTCGATCAGCTCGTCGGAACTCATCCGAGGTTCCAGCAGCCACGAGTGGGTGGCCAGTTGGACGCCGCCGACGGTGTGGTACGCCCACGGCTCCACCCCGCCGACGTCCATCCCGGCCGCTTTCATGCGGCGGCGCAACACCACCGCGAGCATGCGGGCGATGATCCGCTCGGAGTCCGCGATCACCTTGCTCTTGCTAGCCGAACTGTTGGCCATCACGAACCGGTACGGCTCCGGTTGGTTTGCAACGGTGTGCACGTACACCCGGATGATCTCGCGGGTCAGCTCGAAGCCGTCCATTTTCGACGACAGCGCTGCGGTCATGTTCGGGATCAGGGTGATCTGCGCGAACCGCATCATCACCGCGGTCGTCAGGTCGTTCTTGTCGACGAAATAGCGGTAGAGCACCGTCTTGGAGACGCCGATTTCGCTGGCAATCTCGTCCATGCTCACGAAGCGACCGCGGCGCCGGATCGCGTCGATTGTCCCGTCGATCAGCTCATTGCGGCGGTCCACCTTGTGCTGGTGCCAACGTCGCTTGCGGCCATCGGTTTTTACCGTCCCCGCGGGGACCTGCTTTGCCACTATCGCCGATTCCTATCAACTTACTTGACTCATGTCATAGTACGGGTTATCGACGCGGCTTTCTCGGCTCGCACCTCCTACGACGGAGCTTGGTCGTCGAAGCGGTAACAGTTACCGCACCTGTTCGTCCGGCTTTCTGCAGAGGCGGATGGTGCCCCGCCGGGCGCGCATTGCCACCGCCCTATCCCATTGTTCGGCCCTTCTCGGGCCGTACCCGGCCCGCATCGTCGCCGAACTGCAGCGCGGATAGCGGATGATGGTGTGGTGGCACTGGGACTGAACGACAGACCCAATCCGGGACCCAAGCACCGGGCCGATTCGCGAGGCCCGCGGCCGGCGCGGACGGATCTGGCAACGCTGCCCTCGCCGGAGCCCCGCAAACCCTCCTCCTTCGCCGAGTCGTTCGCCGGGGCCGACCCGCAGGCCGACGCCGAGCGACGTCGGGCGCTGCGACGAATGAAAGTGGTGGCGCTGAGTTTTCTGGTTGGCGCCACCGCGGTGTTCCTGGGCTGCCGATGGGCGCAGTCGGCCGGCGTCGCCGCCACCTGGGTGGGCTATGTCGGGGCCGCCGGGGAAGCGGGCATGGTCGGCGCGTTAGCGGACTGGTTCGCGGTGACGGCGCTGTTCAAGCACCCGCTCGGGATCCCGATCCCGCACACCGCGATCATCAAACGCAAGAAGGACCAGTTGGGCGAGGGCCTGGGCACCTTCGTGCGGGAAAACTTCCTTTCGCCGCAGGTCGTGGAGACCAAGCTTCGTGACGCAGAGATCCCGAGCCGGCTGGGCAAGTGGCTGTCGGACACGTCGCATGCCCAGCGAGTGGCCGCCGAGAGCGCGACCGTGCTGCGGGTCATGGTGGAACTGCTGCGCGACGACGACGTCCAGACCATCATCGACCGGATGATTGTGCGGCGCATCGCCGAGCCGCAGTGGGGGCCGCCGGTGGGCCGGGTGTTGGCAACGCTGCTAGCCGAGCATCGGCAGGAGGCGCTGATCCAGTTGTTGGCCGACCGCGCATTTCAGTGGTCGCTGAACGCCGGAGAGGTCATCCAGCGGGTAGTCGAGCGCGATTCGCCGAGCTGGTCGCCGAGATTCATCGACCACCTCGTCGGCGACCGTATCCATCGCGAGCTGATGGACTTCACCGACAAGGTGCGCCGCAACCCGGATCACGAACTGCGCCGGTCGGCCACCCGCTTCCTGTTCGAGTTCGCCGACGACCTGCAGCATGACGAGGCGACGATCGCACGGGCTGAGGCGGTCAAAGAGCAGTTGATGGCCCGCGAGGAGGTCACCAACGCTGCCGCGACGGCCTGGAAGACGCTGAAACGCCTGGTGCTCGAGGGTGTGGACGACCCGTCCAGCGCCTTGCGCACCCGCATCACCGACGCGGTGGTGCAGATCGGCGAATCGCTGCGCGACGACGCCGACCTGCGGGACAAGGTGGACAGCTGGATCGTGCGGGCCGCTGAGCACTTGGTCGCCCAGTATGGGGTCGAGATCACTGCGATTATTACCGACACCATCGAGCGCTGGGACGCCGATGAGGCCAGCCGGCGCATTGAACTGCACGTCGGCCGTGACCTGCAATTTATCCGGATCAACGGCACCGTCGTGGGCTCGCTGGCCGGGCTGGCCATCTACGGACTAGCCCAGTTGCTGTTCTGAGCACTGCTAACTAGTGCTTGCAAAAGTTAGCACTAGGTTTTACTGTGGGGCACGTCCGCACCGACCAATCCGACATAAGGACTCAAGGGAGCAGCCATGCCGCAGGAAGAAAAGCTTGCCGCTGTGGTGTCTACCGCTGCGTCCGACATCGGCAGCTTCATCAGGGCGCAGCGCGAAGCGGCGCAAGTGTCGGTGCGACAGTTGGCGGAAAAAGCCGGTGTCAGCAATCCGTACCTCAGCCAGATCGAGCGCGGATTGCGTATACCGTCCGCTGGTGTGCTCAACCAGATCGCCAAGGCGCTGCGGGTCTCCGCCGAGGTTCTCTACGTGCAGGCCGGGATTCTCGAGCCGAGCGATCCCAGCGAAGTCCGCGACGCCATCATCACCGACACGGCGATCACCGAGCGGCAGAAACAGGTCCTGCTGGACATCTACACGTCCTTCGTCCAGCAGAACGAAGCTGACCGTGAGGAGACTGCACCTGCGTAGACCCTCCACAACCGCCTAGCTCGTGATTGAGCAATGCCAACCGATTGATACATAACGAAAACCACGAAAGGAAACACGATGGCCGACAACCCGACCATTGACGACCTGAAGGCCCCTTTGCTTGCTGCGCTGGGTGCCGCCGACCTGGCCCTGGCCACGGTCAACGACCTGCTCCTCGAGCTGCGTGACCGCGCCGAAGAGACCCGCACCGACACCCGCAGCCGGGTCGAGGAGCGCCGCGCCCGTCTGACCAAGCGGCGGGAGGAGCTGCCCGAGCAACTGCGCGAGCAGCTTCGCGAGCTGCGCGAGCGGTTCACCGCTGACGAGTTGCGCAGCGCCGCGGAAGGCTATGTCGAGGCGGCGACCGATCGGTACAACGAGCTGGTCGAGCGCGGCGAGGCCGCCCTGGAGCGGCTGCGCAGCCAGCAGACCTTCGAGGACGCGTCGGCGCGTGCCCGGGAAAGCGTCGACCAGGCGGTCGAGTTGACCCAGGAGGCCCTGGGCACCGTTGCGTCGCAGACCCGCGCGGTCGGCGAGCGTGCCGCCAAGCTGGTCGGCATCGAGCTGCCCAAGAAGAAGGCCCCGGCCAAGAAGGCGGCCAAGAAGGCCCCGGCTAAGAAGGCTGCGGTCAAGAAGGCTCCGGCCAAGAAGGGTGCGGCCAAGAAGGTCACCCAGAAGTAATGACGCGGTCCGCGTTGCCCGGAAAGGGCAACGC
>NZ_JBAPPI010000050.1:0-1777 GCF_049280035.1 Mycobacterium sp.
GCCTCGTTACCTGCGATCACCAGCTCGGTGCCCTCGATGGTGCCCAGCGCACGCGCCAGCGCCCACCCGGTCTGGACCACATCCGAGCCGTGCATGCCGTCGTCGAGCAGGTGGACGGCCTTGTCGGCACCCATCGACAGCGCCTTGCGGATGGCCTCGCTGGCGCGCTCCGGGCCCGCGGTCAGCACGGTTACCGATCCCTCGGTTCCGTCGGCGGCCTCTTTCTCCCGGATGAGCAGCGCCTCTTCGACGGCCCGCTCGTTGATCTCGTCCAGCACAGCGTCGGCGGCCTCCCGGTCCAGCGTCCAATCGCCGTCGGTGAGCTTTCGCTCCGACCAGGTGTCTGGGACCTGCTTGATCAGGACCACGATGTTCGTCATGAGTGTCGGTCGTCCTCCTAGAAAGAGCCCTGCAGCCGCCAGCCGCAAGACGTAGGTCACGGCTTATGCAACCCGCACACGCATGTTACTAATGGGTAACTTCGTGCGGTTCGCTCTCACACCATAGCGGGTCGTCCTGCAGGTTCCCGAGTCCGTCTCCGGTTGACCATTCGCGAACGCGGCCGCAGGGGCTAGCCTGCCTATGCAATGAGCGCATTTGTCCCCGACGTTCCCCACGCCCCGGTCGACGCCGTCTTGACGTTGACCGGTGAGCGCACCATCCCGGGCCTCGACGTGGAGAATTACTGGTTTCGCCGCCACGAGGTGGTCTACCAGCAGCTGGCGCCGCGCTGCGCGGGCCGCGAGGTGCTCGAGGCGGGCTGCGGGGAGGGCTACGGCGCCGACCTGATCTCTCGCGTCGCGCGCCGGGTGATCGCGCTGGACTACGACGAGGCCACGGTGGCGCACGTACGGGCCCGCTACCCGCAGGTGGAGGTCAGCCACGGCAACCTGGCTGAGCTGCCAATGGCCGACGCCTCGGTCGATGTGGTGGTCAACTTCCAAGTCATCGAACATCTATGGGATCAGGCCCGGTTCGTCAGCGAGTGCGCCAGGGTGCTGCGCCCATCAGGGCTGTTGATGGTGTCCACGCCCAACCGGATCACGTTCTCGCCGGGCCGCGCCACCCCGATCAACCCGTTTCACACCCGAGAGCTCAATGCCGACGAGCTGACCGAGCTATTGGCCGGCGCCGGATTTGCGCTGGACGGCGTGTACGGAGTTTTTCATGGGCCGCGGCTGGCCGAGATGGATGCCCGGCACGGGGGCTCGATCATCGACGCACAGATCGCGCGGGCGGTCAGCGACGCGCCCTGGCCGGCGGAGCTGCTGGCCGACGTCGCCGCAGTCACCGCCGCGGATTTCGACATTGTCGAGGCGGATGCCCGAAATATTGACGCCAGCCTGGATCTGGTCGCGATCGCGGTGCGCCCGTGACGCAGCCGACCGGTAGCCAAGTGCCCGGCCTGTTCACCCTGGTGCTGCACACCCATCTGCCGTGGCTGGCTCACCACGGCCGCTGGCCCGTCGGTGAGGAATGGCTCTACCAATCATGGTCGGCGTCCTATCTGCCGCTGCTGCGAGTGCTGCGGAAGCTGGCCGGCGAGGACCGCCGCCGACTGATCACCCTGGGCATGACGCCGGTAGTGACGGCGCAGCTCGACGACCCGTACTGCCTGGACGGGATGTACCACTGGTTGGCCAACTGGCAACTACGTGCTGCCGAGGCGGCCAGCATCCGTCCCGGAGACTTGTCGGATGCGGCGACGTCATGCACGCCAGAAGCATTGCGGTCGTTTGGGATTCGTGAGTTCGCCGAGACCGAGCAGGCGCTTGAT
>NZ_JBAPPI010000051.1:0-6844 GCF_049280035.1 Mycobacterium sp.
CGCTGTAGGCGGTCAGGGCGGAGCCGGCCACGGAGCTCAAAACGACGATCGCGATCGCCAACAGCGGCCAAAACGACAAGTACCAACCCTTCAGCAGGGAAACCACCGGGCCGACTATGGCCGCAGCGGTTGCCGCACCGATACCGCCCCATACCAGCGGATAAATGTAGAAATCGACGCCGTAGGGGACTGGAGGGCAATCGTCACCCGTGCACACCTCGTTGAGGAAGCCGAAAAACCGTGAGTGCCAATCCGTCGTAATGGCCAGGACCACCAGCATCGCCAGCGTCGCGACGGCACAAGCAACGTCCCAGGGGACCAGTCGCAGCCGCAATATCGGTGGTGGCGAGTCGGCGTGATTGCCCGCTGACGGGTCAACGGGCTGTTGCGTCGAAGCCATGGTTGTTCAATGCTGACCGACGCCTCAGCTCACAGGCAAATCGACCGGCTGCTTTACCCTCGTTTTCTATGACTGCTGCGGCCGCAGGGACGTCTGGGCTCACACCTGAGCAGATCAGCGCGATCGACGCGGCGCATTTGTGGCACCCGTACAGCACGATCGGCGCCGAAACGGTGCCTCCGATGGTCGCTGTCGGCGCCCGCGGCGCCCGGCTGACGCTGGTCCGCGACGGCGAGCCCGTCGAGGCGCTCGACGCGATGAGCTCCTGGTGGACGGCCATCCACGGCCACGGTCACCCGGTCTTGGACGCGGCGCTGGCCACGCAGCTGGCGACGATGAACCACGTCATGTTCGGCGGCCTGACCCACGAGCCCGCGGCGCGGCTGGCCCAGCTGCTGGTCGACCTCACGCCATCTGGGCTGGAGACGGTGTTCTTCTGCGACTCCGGATCGGTGTCGGTCGAGGTCGCGGTGAAGATGGCGCTACAGTACTGGCGCAGCCGCGGACGGCCCGGAAAACGGCGGCTGATGACTTGGCGCGGCGGCTATCACGGCGACACCTTCACCCCGATGAGCATCTGTGACCCCGACGGCGGCATGCATTCGTTGTGGACCGACCTTCTGGCTTCGCAGGTTTTCGCCCCGCAGGTGCCTCGCGACTACAACGCCGGCTATAGCGCGGCGTTCGAGGCGCAGCTGGCCGACCACGCCGACGAACTGGCAGCCGTCGTCGTCGAGCCGGTGGTGCAGGGCGCGGGCGGGATGCGCTTTCACGATCCGCGCTACCTCGTTGACCTGCGGGAGATCTGCCGACGGCACGACGTGCTGCTGGTTTTCGACGAGATCGCCACCGGATTCGGCCGCACCGGCGCGCTCTTCGCCGCCGACCACGCCGGCGTCAGCCCCGACATTATGTGCGTCGGCAAGGCGCTCACCGGCGGATACCTCAGCCTGGCCGCTACCCTGTGCACCACCGAGGTCGCGCACACCATCAGCTCGGGTGAGGCCGGAGCGCTGATGCACGGACCGACCTTCATGGCCAATCCGTTGGCCTGCGCCGTGTCGGTGGCCAGCGTGGAGCTGCTGGTCAGCCAAGACTGGCGGTCGTCGGTTGCCGAGATCAGTGCCGGGCTGACCGCCGGTCTGCAACCTGCCAGCACACTGCCGGGGGTGATTGACGTGCGGGTGTGCGGGGCCATCGGTGTCATCGAATGCGATCGTCCCGTCGACCTGGCGATTGCCACCCCGGCCGCCATCGACCGCGGGGTGTGGCTACGGCCGTTTCGCAACCTGGTCTACGCGATGCCGCCGTTCATCTGCACGCCGGACGAGATCGCGCAGGTCACCTCCGCGATGGTGGAGGTGGCACGACTGACCGGCTCTCGTAGGCTCTAGTGCGATGACCCAGATCGATACCTCACCGCTGGCATGGCTGGAGGCGGTGGAACAGCAGCGCCGGCAGGCCGGGCTGCGACGCGCGTTGCGCCCCCGCCCGGCAGTGGCCACTGAACTCGACCTGGCGTCCAACGACTACTTGGGCCTCTCGCAGCACCCCGACGTCATCGACGGCGGGGTGGACGCGCTGCGCACCTGGGGTGCCGGCGCCACCGGTTCGCGGCTGGTCACCGGCAACACCTTGCTGCACGAGGAATTCGAGTCCACGCTCGCCGAATTTGTCGGCGTCGCAGCGGGTTTAGTGTTCTCTTCTGGATACACCGCCAATCTGGGGGCGGTCGTCGGACTGTCCGGCGCGGGTTCGCTGCTGGTGTCGGATGCCTACTCGCACGCCTCGCTGGTCGATGCCTGCCGATTATCGCGCGCCCGGGTGGTGGTGACCCCGCACCGCGACGTCGACGCGGTCGACGCGGCGTTGCTGTCTCGCGACGAAGAGCGGGCCGTGGTCATCACCGAGTCGGTGTTTTCCACCGACGGCGCGCTGGCTCCGGTGCGGCAGCTGCATGAGGTGTGCCGCCGACACCGCGCGCTACTGATTGTCGACGAGGCCCATGGCCTGGGAGTGCGTGGCGCCGGCGGGCGCGGGCTGCTGCACGAGCTGGGCCTGGCCGGGGCGCCCGACGTGGTGATGACCACCACGCTGTCCAAGGCGCTCGGCAGCCAGGGCGGTGCGGTGCTGGCATCGGCGGCCGTGCGTGATCACCTGATCGACGCCGCCCGGCCATTCATCTTCGACACCGGTCTGGCGCCGGCGGCGGTCGGCGCGGCGCTGGCCGCGCTGCGCGTCTTGAGCGCACAGCCGTGGCGGCCCGAGGCGGTGTTGCGGCATGCGGCGACGTTGGCGCAGATCTGTGACGTATCCGAGGTGCCGCAATCGGCGGTGGTCTCGGTGATCCTCGGTGCGCCGGAGGTGGCGCTGGCTGCCGCGACGGCCTGCCTGGACGCCGGGGTTCGGGTCGGTTGCTTCCGGCCGCCGACCGTGCCGGCCGGTACGTCGCGGTTGCGGCTCACCGCGCGCGCCTCGCTGGACGCCGACGACCTCGAGCTGGCCCGCACCGTGCTGACCGACGTGCTTCGCGCGGCACGGCGTTGACGGTCCTCATTGTCACCGGGACGGGGACCGGGGTCGGCAAGACCGTCGCGACCGCGGCCCTGACATCGGCCGCGCGACAGGCCGGCGTCGACGTCGCGGTGTGCAAACCGGTGCAGACCGGCACCGACGCCGGTGACGACGACCTCGCCGAGGTGACCCGGTTATCGGGGCTGACCAAGGTGGTCGGGCTGGCGCGTTACCCGCAGCCGCTGGCGCCGTTGGCCGCCGCCGAGCAGGCCGGGACGTCATTGCCCACCCGCAAAAACGTGCTGAAACTCATCCGGGCACTCGACCGCCCGGGACAGTTGACGCTGGTCGAGGGCGCCGGGGGCCTGCTGGTCGAACTCGCCGACGCGTGCGTGACGTTGCGGGACCTCGCGGCCGACTTGAGTGCCTCGGTGCTGGTGGTGGCCACTGCCGAGCTCGGCACCCTCAATCACACCGCGTTGACAGTGGAATCGCTTGCAGCACATCGAATTTCATGTGCCGGGCTGGTGATCGGCACCTGGCCGATCCAGCCGGGCGTGGTGGAGACGTCCAACCGGTCTGCGCTGGCGCGCATGGCGCCGCTGCGCGCCGCGCTGCCTGCCGGTGCGGCATCGATGGGTGCCGGCGAGTTCGCCGCTATGAGCGCGCACGCCTTCGACCGGGAATGGGTTACCGCGCTGGTCGGCTGATGGTTCATTCGATCGAGCTGCTCTTCGACCTCGACACCGAGGCGGCGATCCGGCGCATCTGGGCAGACCTGGCCACGGCGGACATACCCAGCCAGGCTCCGGCCAGTCGTCCGCACGTGACGCTTGCGGTGGCCGAGCGGATCGCACCGGACGTCGATGCACTGCTGCGGCCGGCGACGCAGCAACTGCCGCTGAGGTGCGCCGTCGGGGCGTCGCTGCTGTTCGGCAGATCCAACGCCGTGCTGGCCCGGCTTATCGTGCCGACCGCCGAACTACTCGCGGTGCACGCTGAGGTGCACCGAATTTGCGGCCCGTATCTGCTGCCCGGCCCGATGCCGAACAGCTTGCCCGGTCAGTGGACGGCGCATGTCACGCTGGCCCGCCGAGTTGGCGGAGCCCAACTCGGGCGGGCCTTGCGCATCGCGGGTCGCCCGTCAGAGCTTCGCGGCAGCTTCGCCGGTTTGCGCCGTTGGGACGGCAACAAACGCGTCGACCATCTGATCCGCTGACCTACTTACCGCTGCTGCCCGGGCTGGCGCCACTGCCCGCGGTGTACGACGCCTTGCCGGTACCGGCCAACCCGCCGCCGGACACGATCAGGTACTCATCCCGGATGGGTTTGTCGGCGAAGAAGTCCTCGAGGATCTCCCGGGTTCCGGCGGCATAGCGCGCCTGGGCGGACAGCGCGGTCCCCGAGACGTGCGGGGTCATGGCGTTGTTCGGCATGCTGCGCCACGGGTGGTCTGCCGGAGGCGGCTGCGGGTACCACACGTCGCCGGCGTAGCCGGCCAACTGACCACTCTTCAGAGCTGCCACCACCGCATCGCGCACACAGATCTCGGCGCGAGCCGTGTTCACGATGTAGGAGCCGCGCCGCATCGAGGCGATCAGCTTTTCGTCGAAGAGGTGATAGGTCTGCGGGTGCAGCGGCGCGTGGATGGAAACCACGTCGATTGCACGCGCCAGCGACGCAGCGTCGGGGTGGTAGGTGACGCCCAGCTCCTTCTCGACCTCGTCCGGCAGTCGGCGGGTGTCGGTGTAATGCAGGTTGACATCGAAGGGAGCCATGCGCCGCAGCACGGCAAGGCCGATGCGACCGGCTGCGATCACGCCCACGTCCATGCCCTCGACGTCGTAGGAGCGTTCGACGCAGTCGGCGATATTCCAGCCCCCGCCGGTCACCCACTGGTGTGACGGGACGAAGTTACGCACCAGCGCCAAGATCTGCATGACGGCGTGCTCGGCGACGCTGATGCTGTTGCAGAATGTGACCTCGGCGACGGTGAGCCCCCGGGCAATCGCTGCGTCGAGATCGACGTGGTCCGAACCGATCCCGGCGGTGAGGGCTAGCTTAAGATTCTTCGCCTTGGCGATCCTTTCGGCCGTCAAATATGCCGGCCAAAATGGTTGGGAGATAACGACATCAGCGTCGGGCAGCTCGCGTTCGAATTCCGAGTCTGGGCCTTCCTTATCTGATGTGACTACCAACTGGTGCCCACCGCTTTCGAGGAATCTGCGCAGGCCGAGCTCGCCAGACACGCAGCCCAACAGCTCACCGGGAGTGAAATCGATCGCCGAAGGGCTCGGCAAGGTCTGACCGCCTGGGTAGCCGTGCAGCACCGGGATGCTGTCGCGGGCGTACACCGGCGGATAACCAGTGACCGGATCCGGGTACAAAACGAGCAGTACTTTGGCCATCGCTTTCTCCTCTTTTGTTGACGCACCGACTACTTAGGCTTTAATGCTTCGATCACCACGACCCAGTAGGAGCCCAAAATCATTGCAGCCCAGTAGATCATCACACGCCTCGTTTTCGTCAGGTCGGCGGCTCAGCCAGCGACCAAATCGCGGCGCTGGGTGAATTTGATATCGAGGCTGCGCAGGTAGGTTTGCAGCCCGGCGTCCTGCACGGGGATCAGGTGCGCGGGCTGATCGGTCTCGTTGAAGTGGGCGTGCCACATGCCCGGTGGGGTGATGAAGGCGCCACCGGCCTGCCAGTCCACCCGGATCGGGTCGACGATCTCACCGCGATCGTTGAGGCGGGTGCCCAGCAACGTGTAGCACCCGCTGGGTGGCGCATCGAGGATCAGATCCAAGGCAACCGACTGGTGGCGGTGCGGGCGCTGCTCCTGGCCTGCGGGCAGCACACCGAACATGGCCCACAGCACGTGGGTGATGGTCAGGGTCTGCTCCTGGTTGGCGTTGGCCAGCAGGACGCTGACTCGGCTCTTGTCGTTGGCGCCGGGGCGGGAGGCGATGTCCTCGAGCTTGGCGACGGCGTCGGCGCGGCGGAACTTGGTGGGCCGAAACCTCGGCTGGGTCGCGTCGGCACCCAGGTAACGCAACAGCGGTTCGTCGTGCACCCAGTACATGGCCGTCTCGGCGTTGGCGTAGAACACCGAGCGGGATCCGGCGGGCAGCGTCAAAAAGTCGCCTTTCTCCCACTCGACCAGATCGCCGTTGATGGCCGCGAAGCCCCGCCCGTGCAGCACGTAATACAGCTGGCTGGTGGCGTTCGGGCTGGTGTCGATCTGCTCGCCGGCGCGGATGCGCACGAAGTTGGCCAACAGCGCCGGGCTGGTCGCGGCGCCGTCCTTGACTCCAAGCTCCTTGGACAGATCCAACGGCACCACGCCGGTCGGCTGGTCCAGGTAGATCTCGGGGCCGAACCGGACGATCGGCACCTGCGGTGCGTGCCCCGAGCCGATCGGGTTGGCGGCCTTGGAGTACTCAAACAACCGCGCTTCGTCGGCCCAGTCTTCGAATCGGCCCTCAAACCCATACTCGGCAATGTTGGTCATCGGCGCGGGGATGGTCGGGTCCAAGTTGAATGACGTTTCTGGATTCGCGGTGGACATCGCGGGCCTTCCTTTGACGCTCGTATCGGCTGTAATGCAACAGTATCTAAGTTGTATCTAAGCTGTCAAACACCGCTGACTGACACCTCATCTGCAGAGGTCCGGCCGCGATGTCGTCAGTCGGGGATGTAGTCGAACCTGTCGGGATTGGGGCCGTTGCGCCCCGCTTCGCCACCGTCCAGGCCGGTGACGGCTTCCATTTCGGCACTGTCGAGGCTGAAGTCGAAGATGTCGAAATTCGACTCCATCCGCTCGCGATGCACCGACTTCGGGAAGACGATGTCGTCGCGCTGGATGTGCCAGCGCAGTACCACCTGCGCAGGAGTTTTGCCGTGCGCATCGGCGATACCGGTAATGACCGC
>NZ_JBAPPI010000052.1:0-2496 GCF_049280035.1 Mycobacterium sp.
CCTGATCGACCAGCTGCACCGGCGCCGATGCGACGGTTGTTTCGGCGGCGCCGGGCCAACCGGTGCCGAATAGCGCGAACAGTGCGACGGCGGCCGCACCGGCGACAAGCACTCCCATCGCACGACGGCGCGCCTTGATTGAATTGATGTCAGGAGATTCTGTGGTGGTGGTGGTCATCAGCCATGATTGCGCTCGGTCACTAGCTGCATGCTTGGGCGCAGTTATCGCTTGGCTATGAGACCGGCGGCGGTAGCCGATCGGCTATTAAAGTCCGGTAGGTCGGTTAACCTGGACCGGTGCTAGACGCGCAGCCACGGCCCGGTCGCCTGCTTGGCGAGGTCCGGCGCACCCCTGCTCAGATCCGGATCCTGCGTGCCGCGCTGGATTTGTTCGCCGACCACGGGGTCAGCGGAACGTCGCTGCAGATGATTGCTGACGCGATCGGAGTCACCAAGGCCGCGGTGTACCACAAGTTCAAGACCAAAGAGGAAATCGTCGTCGCGGTCGCCGAGATGGAATTGGCCACGCTTGAGGACGCATTGAAAGCGGCCGAAGCCCAAGCGGACGGCGTCGGCGCCCGCAAAGTGCTGCTGACCGAGGTCGTCGGGATGGCAGTCGAACGCCGCCGGTGGGTCAGAGCATTGCAGAACGACCCGGTGATGGTGCGGCTGTTGGGCGAACACCCGCCGTTGCGCGCGTTGATCACCCGCCTGTACGCGATCTTGCTCGATGAGTCCGACGACACCGAGGCGCGGATCTCGGCGGCACTGTTCTCCGGCGCGATCGCCGGCACGGTGATCAATCCCCTTGTCGACGACATCGACGACGCCACGCTGCGCTCGGTGCTGATCCAGCTCACCGGGCGCATGCTCAAGCTGCCCGACTGACGTGAGCGCCGGGCCGCAGCCGAAACCCTTGCTGTATGCCGTTCGAATCATTTATGGTCACAGTAGCCGATCGGCTACCCCCGTTTAGCCGGCGGCGAGGAGGCAAATCCATGCAGATTCTCGCGGAGGCCGAGGACCTACCCAAGACCGCCAACATCAAGACCCAGCTGGTCAGCCTGTGGACGGCGCCCGTGTTCGGGGGCGTGCTGCTGATCGCTTTTCTGGCGTTCCCTGGATTCTTCCCGCCGATGTCGCCAGACATGACTGCCGAGCAGGTCGCAAAGTTCTACAGCGATCACACGGCTTTGATCCGGTTCAGCATGATCACCTTCAACTTATGCGGGATCATGTTGTTGCCGTTCTTCATGGTGATCGTCGTCCAGATGAAGCGGATGGCCACCCAAAGCCACGTATTCGCGTACTGCTACCTCACCGCGGCGGTCAGCGGCGCAACCCTGTTCGCGCTGGCTGACATCTTCTATCTGGTCGCGGCATTTCGGCCCGACCGCAGCCCCGAACTCGTCATGCTTCTGAACGACATGGCGTGGATGATCTTTATCGCACCAGTTGGCGCCTTCGTCGCGATGAACTTATTGCTCGGCGTAGCAGTTTATTTCGACGACGGACCGAGCCCGGTGTTTCCCCGGTGGGTCGGGCATTACGCCATCGCGACAGCGTTGGCGATGGCCCCTGCGGCCGGTGCCGCGGTCTTCGCCACCGGACCGTTGGCCTGGAACGGTGTGGTGTCCTTCTGGCTTCGCAACGGCGCATTCGCGTTGTTCGTAGTCGTCATGTTTTTCGTGCTGCGAAATGTGCTGCACCGACAAGCGGTCGACTTGGGGGTCGCGACGTGAGCAGCACGATCTCGGCTCAGTCGTCATCGAGCACCGACGTGGCCGACGCCGGCCGAGCTCCGCGAGTAGGCAAACGTGATGTCTGGCTTGTGTTTTGGATCGTGCCCGTGTTCTACACCGCATTCGGCGTGATCTTTTTCGCGCTGGCCCGGGTGATGCCGCCACCGCGACCCGACGTGACCACCGACCAGATGGTGCACTTCTTTCACGCGCATGCGCTGACCATCAAGATCGGCTTCGGCATTCTGGTGCTGATCGTCGGCGGCGCCGGGATAGCCAACGGCATCGTGGCCTACCACATGAAACGCATGACCGTCGGATCGGTGATGGCCTACGGCTATCTCGGCGCGATGTCAGTCGGCGCGCTGCCGGGATGCCTGCTGGTCGCGTTCTGCTTCTTGACCGCCGTCTATCGGCCGGGTCGTGATCCGCAACTACTAGCCCTGCTCTACGACCTCGGGCTGCTGTCCTACGTCGGGTCGCTGGGATGCTTCTCGGCTGCTTACTTCGCGTTCGCGGTGGCAATCCTGTACGACAAGAACGAAATTTTCCCCAAATGGCTGGCCTACGTGTCCATTTGGCAGATCGTCACCGAAATCATGGCGATGCCGGTGTTCGTCTCCAAGGCGGGGCCGTTCGCATGGAACGGGTCGATCGCGTTCTGGTTGGGAGTAGTTGTTTTTGGCTTCTGGCTCAGTTGCGTGATCGTCTTTCTGATGAAAGCCACCGAACGCCAGCCGGTCGACGAGCCACC
>NZ_JBAPPI010000053.1:0-18442 GCF_049280035.1 Mycobacterium sp.
AGGCAAGGTCGGGCCGGTGCCGCGACAGAATCGCCACGCCGACCAGATCCGGCTCCACCGGCGTCACGTACGCCTCACCCCAGGGCGACCAGTGCACTTCGACGAACTCCGACCATGCCGGTACAGCAAAGTGCCAGCGCACGCCGTAGCGGCGCGGATTTCCCGCCACCGCGTTGATTCCGACGGCGCGGCGCACCGACGAGTGCAGTCCATCGGCCGCCACCAACCATTTCGCCCGCACTCCGGCCGCCGTGACACCCGCCGCATCCTGGTCGACCTGGGTGATGCGCGTCGAAATCCACTCGGTGTCTTGTTCTTTCGCACGCGCGGCCAACGCGGCATGCAGCGTGGTGCGCCGCACTCCCCGACCCGGGCAGGCGCGAAAGCGTGCTTCGGCGCGACGGTGCTCGCTCAGGTAAGCGATGCCCCGGAACGGCAGGCCGGGCGGGTCGATCCCGAGCGACGTCAGCTCGGCCAGACCGCCGGGCATCAGCCCCTCACCACAGGCCTTGTCGATCGGGGTTACCCGCGGCTCGGCAACGATCACCGAAAGCCCCTGCCTGCGAGCGTGTAACGCGGTGGAAAGGCCGCCGGGGCCGCCGCCAACGACCAGCAGGTCCGCGTCGTACGTCATGGGCGCCGCTCCTCAGCATCGCTGCGCTCTGCATCGTCGGCGGCGCGCGTCATGTATAACCCAGCGCCGCGTTTTCCACCCTGATCCGCACCGTGAGCAGCAATGCGTTGGCCAGCGTGAAGCAGACCGCGGTCAGCCAGGCCGTGTGCACCAGCGGCAGCGCCACACCTTCGACGACGACGGCGACATAGTTCGGGTGATGCAGCCACCGGTACGGGCCCCGCCGTACCAACGGCGCCTGCGGCATCACGATCACCAGCGTGTTCCACCGATGGCCAAGTGTGGCCACGCACCACCAGCGCAGCGCCTGACTGAGTGCCACCAGCGCGAGCATCGGCCAGCCGAGCCACGCGATGAACGGTCGGTGCAATGCCCAGACCTCGCCGACGCAGCCGAGCAGTAGCGCAGTGTGGACCGCCACAATCACCGGATAGTGGCCACGGCCGAATTCCTCGCCGCCGTGGGCAAAAGCCCATCGTGCGTTGCGTTTGGAGACGATCAGTTCTACCAGCCGCTCGATGCCGATCGCCAGGATCAGCAGGTAGTACACGACCTACCAGCCGAGCAGCACGAGTTCCGAGCAGAACGCCGGCCCCATCGCCATCATCAGCCCGAACGAGCCCGGCGGCGGCGGATCGGCCATGTTGGCGCGAAGTACATCCAGCACTGACACCGACGAGAGGTTCCCGTTGTCGCGCAACGAGTTTCGGGTGTGGTCGAGGGCATCGGCGGGAAGGTCCAGGGTGTGCTCGACGGCTTCGATCACCTTCGGCCCGCCCGGGTGGCAGACCCACGTCGAGATGTCAGCGGGAGTCAGGCCGTGGTCGTTGAGGAAGTTGCGGACATCTTCGCCCAAGTACTTCTCGGCGACGTTCGCGACCTCGGTGGACAACTTGATCTGGAACCCGCTACTGCCGATATTCCAGCCCATGACCTCTTCGGTGTCGGGATAGAGCCGGCTGCGGGTGGCCAGCACCCGGGGCCCCGTCGGTGTGCGGGCAGACCCCTTCGCGACGACGGCGCCGGCGGCGTCACCGAACAGGCTTGCCGCTACCAGATTGGCGATGGAGTAGTCGTCGCGCTGCAGCGTCAGCGAACAAAGTTCGACGGCCAGCAGTACCGATACCTGATCGGGGAACGCGAGCAAGTAGTCATGCATGCGAGCCACCCCGGCGGCCCCGGCGACACAGCCAAGCCCGAACAACGGAACCCGCTTGACGTCGGGTCGCAATCCGACGCGGGTCGCCAGCCGGGCCTCCAATGTCGGCACCGCCAGACCGGTGACCGTCGTCGAGAAGACGATATCGACCTCGGACGGCTTGACCTTGGCGGCGTCGAATGCCGAGAGCAGCGCGCGCTCACCCAGTTCTAAGGCGGTCTCGATAAATATGTCGTTGGCTTCGGTGAAGCCGCTCAACTTGCCGTATTGCGACAACGGCAATGCGATGCGGCGCTTCTCTACGCCGGCGCTGGCGCCGAACCGCTCAAATTCCGGCCCGCCGAAACCGGTCAGGCCCGACAGTGCCTCCTGCTGGCCGACCTGGTGGGGCGGAAATTCGACCGCCACCGACGCGACGGACGCAAACGGTGTCATATTGGCTTTACTCCTGCGCGCCGGGCCGAAGGGGCGTGTTTTGTAATCGTATCCATCTGGTGGGTCACCGTTGGACAGCTTGGTTGATTCAATCCAATTAATTGGAGCTAACCAACAGTGTATTGGATAAACTCCATGGCGCCGCGGTTGGAACAGACGGCAGCCGGAGACGCCGCTATTCAGCGCGCCAATATGTGCACTGCCTGCTTGAATACGCCGGGTAGCAGTGTGCATGCGGGCACGATGGCGCGCCGCGCCGCGGGAGACACAGTTGTGAGTACCAGCCCGCGGGTGAGCAGCCGGTAGTCGCGGGTGATTCGATGCCAGGCCGATTCGTATGACGAGGGCATGTCGTCGGCGATGGCGCTGACCGCCGCGGCGGCCAGCTTGACGGCCAGGCTGACGCCCTCACCGGTCAGGGCATCCTCGTAACCGGCGGCATCGCCCACTAACAGCACCCGTCCCGCGACGCGACGGGACACCACCTGTCGCATGGGTCCGCAGCCGCGTGCCCGCCCGCGGCTGGCGCCTTGCAGTTGGTGCGCCAGCCGCGGGAACCAGGCAAGCTCCGGGCGCTCGCGCGACAGGATCGCCACGCCGACAAGGTCGGGCTCGACCGGTGTCACATACGCTTCACCCCATCGTGACCAGTGCACTTCGACGAACTCCGACCACGCCGGCACTTGGTAGTGCCAGCGCACCCCGTACCGTCGAGGTGTTCCGGCCACGGCGTTGATTCCGACGGCGCGGCGAACCGATGAATGCAGTCCGTCTGCGGCAATCAGCCATTTCGCGCGGATCCCGGCTGCCGTGACGCCGTGGACATCCTGGTCCACGCTGGTGATGCGCGTCGAGATCCATTCGGTGTCTTGTTCTTTGGCGCGTGACGCCAGCGCAGCATGCAAGGTGGTACGTCGCACACCGCGCCCAGGGCCGTCGCGGAAAGGTGCTTCGGCTCGGCGATGCTCATTCAGATACGCGATACCCCGCAACGGCATCCCGGCAGGGTCGACGCCCAGCGACGCCAGTTCGGCCAAGCCGCCGGGCATTAGGCCCTCGCCGCAGGCCTTGTCGATCGGAGTGTCTCGCGGTTCTGCCACGATCACCGAAAGCCCTTGTTGGCGAGCATTTATCGCCGAAGCAAGACCGGCCGGGCCGCCGCCGGCGATAAGCAAGTCGGCATCGTACGTCACCGGCGCCGCTCCTCAGCATCGCTGCGCTCTGCATCGTCACGACGCGGCTCGTCATGGTAGCCCAGCGCCGAGTTCTCAACCCTGATCCGTACCGTCAGCAGCAGCGCGTTGGCCAGCGTAAAACCCATCGCGGTCAACCACGCGGTATGCACCAGGGGCAGCGCCAGGCCCTCGGCCACCACGGCCACATAGTTGGGGTGATGAAAGAACCTGTACGGGCCACGTCGTACCAACGGGGCTTCCGGCAGCACGATGACCAAGGTGTTCCAGCGTCGGCCCAGCGTCGCCACACACCACCAGCGCAGCGCTTGGCTGGCTGCTACCACGGCAAGCATCGGCAAACCCAGCCACCCGATGAAGGGCCGGTGCAGTGCCCACACTTCGATCACGCAGCCTAGTAGCAGCGCCGTGTGGATGGTGACCATTACCGGGTAGTGCCGATGACCAAATTCCTTGCCGCCGTGGCTAAAAGCCCATTGCGCGTTGCGTTTGGCTACCAACAGTTCGATCAGGCGTTCAATGCCGACAACCAGGATCAGCAGGTAGTACATGGCCTACCAGCCGAGCAGCACGAGCTCGGCGGAGAAGCCCGGGCCCATGGCGATCATTAGTCCGATGGAGCCCGGTGGTGGTGGGTCGGTCATGGTGTCCTGGAGGATATCCAGCACGGAAACAGACGACAGGTTTCCATTGTTGCGCAGAGACTTTCGGGTGAGATCGAACGCGTCGGCCGGCAGGTCGAGCACGTTTTCCACCGCGTCGATCACCTTTGGGCCGGCCGCGTGCAAGACCCATGTCGAGATGTCGTCGGTGGTCAGCCCATAGTCGCCGAGGAAGTTGCGGATGTCTTCACCCATGTATCTCTCGACGATGGCGGCGATCTCGGCGGACAGGACGATCTGGAACCCGTCGGTGCCGATGTTCCAGCCCAGCACCTCTTCGGTGTCCGGGTAGGTACGGCTGCGGGTGGCAAGCAATTTCGGTCCGACTGGTGGCCGGTCGGCTCCGGTCGCGATGAGGGCTGCAGCACCATCACCGAACAGGCTGGAGGCGACCAGGTTCGCGATCGAACGGTCTTCGCGCTGAACGGTTAACGAGCACAGTTCGACCGCGAGTAGCGCCGCGACGTGATTGGGGAAAGCGCGGAGGTAGTCGTGCACGCGAGCCGTTCCGGCGGCACCAGCGACGCAACCCAGGCCGAAGAGCGGGACACGCTTGACATCGGGTCGAAGACCCAGGCGACTCATCAGCCGCGCTTCCAGTGAGGGAACGGTGAGCCCGGTGACGGTCGTGGAAAACACGACATCGATCTCCGAGGGCTCGATTTCGGCGGTCTCCATTGCCGACTTCATCGACCGTTCACCCAGCTCGAGCGCGATGTCGAGGTAGGCATTGTTCGCTTCGGTGAAGCCGCTGAGCTGGCGGTATCGCGATAGCGGCAGCGCAAGGTGGCGTGTCGCAACCCCGCTGGTGGCGGCGAACCGTCGAAACTCTGGACCGGCGAAGTCGGCCAAGGCCGTTATTACTTCGTCTTGGCTGTGCCGGTGCGACGGGAACTCGACCGCCACCGACGCGACCGACGACGCTCCCCTCATAAGGTCGGTCAGTTTGACGTCAGGTATCACCGGATGCGCGCCAGGCGTTAGGTTTCCCACATTGGAGGAACGGGTTTCCTCATGGGTTGGTTCAATTTCCCTGCAATTATTGCTAATTCGACGTCTGTCTAACTTCTGTTGATGGGAAAGCCGATTGCCGGTTTAATGCGCACACATTCCGTCTAGTTTGAGTGGGTGCGGATTCTGGTGACGGGCGCGACCGGTTACGTGGGATCGCGGCTGGTGACGGCGCTACTCGGAGCCGGCCATCAGGTGCTGACCGCCACCCGCGACCCGGCGCGACTAACCCGAATGGGCTGGTTTGACGACGTCCGCCCGGTCGCTCTGGACGCCTCCGATCCCGACTCGGTCCGGGCGGCGTTCGCAGCTGTCGGCCCGCTCGACGTGGTCTACTACCTGGTCCACACGATCGGTCAACCCGGCTTCCGCGATGCCGACCGGGCCGCGGCTGGCAACGTCGCCGCTGCGGCCAAATCCGCCGACGTGCGTCGCATCGTCTACCTGGGCGGGTTCGTCCCCGAGGATCCCGATGACGGGGCGCTGTCCGAACATCTCACCAGCCGGGCGGAGGTGGCCCAGGCGCTGACGGTCGACGGCGGCCCGGAAGTGGTGTGGGTCGGCGCGGCATTGATCTTCGGTGCCGGCTCGACGTCGTTCGAAATGTTGCGCTACGTCGGTGACCGGTTCCCGGTCATCCCGATTCCAGGGTGGATGGACAACCCGATCGACCCGATTTCTATCCGGGACGTGCTGTATTACCTGGTCGCCGCCGCCGATAGCGGACAAGTCCCGGCGGGCGCCTACGACATCTCCGGTCCGGATCGGACGTCTTACCATGCGCTGCTGAAAACCTATGCGCGGGTTTCCGGCAACTGGCACACCAGCCTGCCGGCGCCCGGGGTGAACACTGCGGTGGCGTCATGGGTCACGGCGGTGGCGCTGCCGGTGCCCGACGGGTTGGCCGCCGATCTGGTGGAGTCGCTGGATCACCCGATGCAGGCCGCCGGCTCCGGCCTGCGTGATCTGGTTCCCGACCCACCCGGCGGGCTGATTCCTGTCCAGGAAGCGATCACCCGAGCGTTATCGGGTGGCCGGCCCTTTCCGGTCAACGCGCTGGCCGATCCACACCACCTCGCGGACAGCGATCCGGCGTGGGCCGGCGGCGATGCGCTGCGGCTGCGGCGGCTCGCAGTAATGGTGACCCCGTCGATCGCGCGGCCCGGTCTCGCGTTGGTGGATGCCGTCCCAGGGCCCATCGCCGGTGCGCTGCGAACCGGCCTCGACATGCTGATCACTCTGACACCAAAGGTGCGCTTCGCATGAGCAGTCAGTCCAGCGCTCTGGCCGATATCCGTCGCGGGATAGTCAATGTCGCTGTGCCGCACAACGAACCGCCGTCAATCGTGCGACGCCGCCGGGTTGTTGTGGTGATCGTGCTGCTACTCGGCGCGGCGGCGTTGGGGTTTGCGCTGCGCCAGCATCCCGGCGAGCCGAGGTTCTACTGGTGGTCGCTGGTGCTGGTCGCGGTGTGGGCGCTCGGGGCGCTCGCCTCCGGCCCGCTGCATCTGGGCGGCGTCCGCTGGCGAGGCCGCAACCAGCGGCCGGTGATCTCCGGCACCGTGATGGGTCTGCTGCTCGGCGGCGTCTTCGTGGTCGGCGGGCTGATCGCCAGGGAGATCCCCGCTGTCTCTGAGTTGATCACCCGCGTGCTGCACTACACCGACCAGGGATCGTGGCGGCTGACCATGACCGTCGCGCTGCTGGGCGGGATCGCCGAGGAATTGTTCTACCGCGGCGCGCTCTACACCGCTCTGGGCCGGCACCATCCGGTACTCATCTCGACCGCCGTGTACGTGGCCGCCACGCTGGCCAGCGGCAATCTGATGCTGGGGTTCGCCGCCATCTTTCTGGGCACTGTGTGCGCCTGCGAGCGCCGGGCCACCGGCGGTGTGCTGGCACCGATCTTGACCCACTTCGTGTGGAGCCTGGTCGTGCTGCTTGCGCTGCCCCCGCTGTTCGGCCTGTGAATCCGCAAATCAGCTGTCGGTGAAGTTCGGTGTCCGACGCTCTTGGAAAGCCCTTGCGCCCTCGCGGAAGTCGGGTGATTTCAGCAGGACTTGCTGGCCCTCCAGTTCGCGCTGAAGCGCAGCCTCCAACTGCGGAAGTGTCGCCGCGTTGATGGCATCCTTGGTCTTGGCGAACGCCACCGCGGGGCCGGACAGCAATCCGGACACCACCTTGTTCACCTCGGCCTCGAAGTCGTCGGCCGGGTAGACGGCGCTGATCAGGCCGCCGGCCAAGGCGTCGGCGGCGGACAGCCGCTCGGCCAGCAACGCCATTCGCATCGCACGTGTTCGACCGATCGCCGCGGCAACCAGCGCCGAAGCACCGCCGTCGGGCATCAGGCCGATTTTTGTGAAGGCGAGCATGAAAAACGCTGTGTCCGAGGCCAATACCAGGTCGCAGGCCATGGCCAGGGATACCCCAACGCCGGCGGCCGGCCCTTGAACGACGGCTACAACCGGCCGCGGCAGCGCCACGATGGCCCGGACCGCGCGGTTGACGGCCAAGATGAGCCCCGTCCCCGGGCCGCCGGCTGTGATGTCGTCGGCGCTCATCCCCGCTCCCGAGCTGAAGCCGCGGCCGGCGCCGCCCAACCGCACCACTTTCACCCGGGGATCGGTGGCCGCCTGCTCCATCGCATCCGCGATGCCGGTCAGCACTGGCAACGTCAGGGAATTCAGGCTCTCCGGACGATCGATCGTCACCGAAAGCACCCCGTCGGCAAGGGTGACGGCAAGCCCGGCGACGGGCGCGAGGATGTCGATTCCGGAATCGATGGCGGTCATGGGCTCGACTTTAAGCCACCTCCGGACACCGGGCTGAAGGGCCGTTGACGGCGGCTGCGAAGATGCGAACGTGTGATTTGGTGGCGACCCGCTGCGCCCGGCTTCGCCGCGCTTGCGATCGCCACGTGATTTGGTCTGTCGACAGGAAGGTCGGGAGAGATGGCGGGACCACTGACAGGGCTGCGAGTCATCGAGCTTGCCGGAATCGGGCCAGGCCCGCACGCCGCGATGATCCTCGGCGACCTCGGCGCCGACGTTGTGCGAGTAGACCGGCCCGGAGCAAGCGGCGCAGACCCCATGCTGCGCAACCGCCGCTTCGTCGTCGCCGACCTCAAGTCCGAGCAGGGCCGCGAGCTTGTCCTCAAACTCGTCGCCAAGGCCGACGTGCTGATCGAGGGTTACCGCCCGGGCGTCACCGAGCGCCTGGGTCTGGGCCCGGAGGACTGCGCCAAGCTCAACGAACGGCTCGTCTACGCCCGGATGACCGGCTGGGGGCAAACCGGCCCCCGCAGCCAGCAGGCCGGTCACGACATCAACTACATCTCACTCAACGGCGTGCTGCACTCGATCGGCCGGGTCAATGAGCGGCCGGTGCCGCCGCTGAACCTGGTCGGCGACTTCGGCGGCGGGTCGATGTTCCTGTTGGTCGGCATCCTGGCGGCGCTGTGGGAGCGGCAGAACTCGGGCAAGGGCCAGGTCATCGACGCGGCGATGATCGACGGGTCCTCCGTGCTGGTGCAAATGATGTGGGCGATGCGCGCCATGGACATGTGGACCGACGACCGGGGCACCAACATGCTCGACGGCGGCGCGCCCTACTACGACACCTACGAGTGCTCGGATGGTCGCTATGTCGCGGTGGGTGCCATCGAGCCGCAGTTCTACGCGGCGATGCTGGCCGGGCTTGGCCTGGACGTCGCCGAGCTGCCGGCGCAAAACGACCGGACCCGCTGGCCCGAGCTGCGGGCCCGGTTCACCGAGGTGTTCGCCAGTCGCGACCGCGACCATTGGGCGAAGGTGTTCGCCGATTCCGACGCTTGCGTGACGCCGGTGTTGGCGTTCGGTGAGGTGGAGACCGAACCGCATGTCACCCAGCGGAATACCTTCTACCGGACCGGCGGGGGACTGCAGCCGCTGCCGGCGCCCCGGTTCTCGCGCACGGTTCCCGGTGAGCCGCGCCCGCCCGGGCAGCCCGGAGCCGACACCGAAGCCGTCCTCAGCGAATGGGTATAGTCCCGACCAACCAGTAGGTCGGCTCCTGTGGGGGAGCGGCCCGACCGAACCGAAAGGAACATTGCGTGGAGATCAGGGATGCGGTAGCACTCGTCACCGGTGGGGCCTCCGGCCTGGGCCTGGCCACCACCAAGCGCCTGCTGGACGCCGGCGCGCAGGTGGTCGTGCTCGATCTCAAAGGTGAGGAGGTCGTCCGCGAGCTTGGCGATCGTGCCCGCTTCGCACCCGCCAACGTCACCGACGAGAAGGCGGTGACCTCAGCGCTGGATATCGCCGAGTCGCTTGGCCCGCTGCGCATCGTGGTGAACTGCGCGGGCACCGGTAACGCCATCCGGGTGCTGGGTAAGGACGGCGTCTTCCCGCTGGATCTCTTCCGCATCGTCGTCGAGATCAACCTGATCGGCACCTTCAACGTATTGCGGCTCGGAGCAGAGCGGATCGCCAAGACCGACCTCATCGGCGAAGAGCGCGGCGTCATCATCAACACCGCCTCGGTGGCAGCCTTCGACGGCCAGATCGGTCAGGCCGCCTACTCGGCGTCTAAAGGCGGCGTGGTTAGCATGACGCTGCCGATCGCGCGCGACCTGGCCAGCAAGGGCATCCGGGTGATGACGATCGCGCCCGGCTTGTTTGACACCCCGCTGCTGGCCGGGCTGCCCGAGAAGGCCAGGGAGTCGCTTGGTCAGCAGGTGCCGCACCCCAGCCGGCTGGGTAAGCCCGACGAGTACGGCGCGCTGGCGGTGCACATCGTCGAGAACCCAATGCTCAACGGCGAGGTTATCCGGCTGGATGGCGCGATTCGGATGGCGCCGCGGTAGGACAGCGGTAACCGGGCAGAAAAAGGCCCGCCGACGACGATGCAGTCGCGAAGCGGCTGAGGTGGGGGTACCTCCCGCTTGCGGGGGAGAGTCGGGCGAAAAAAACCCCCGCATCGCGGGGGCCGAAACAATGAGACAACGGCAAAGGTGCCTTTGAGGCTCAGCGGTGCCTCGTCACCGCGCCCAAATCGACGGGCGCGCGCCGCGCAGTTCAGCTGGCGGTTGGGAGCGGGTGCCAGTCGTCGAGCTGCTCCGAGCACTCGCCCTCTACCAGCACGTCGCCATGGTAGAGAGCCTCGAAATCAGCTTTGATCACGTCGGCACTCGAGTCGTCGATCCACATGTAGATCAGCGTATGAGACGGCTCTAAGGAATCTTTGAGTCACGATTCGGAAAACGTTGGCAATATTACCGCCGGGTAGCATTACGGAGGCGGTGGACGGCCTGTCCGGGCTACCGGATATTGGTCATGGATCGAATTACCAGCCGATAGCCTCCGAGGAATGTCCTGGTTAATCGGCGTCACGGTGAACCATCCCGGATGCCGGGTACGTATCTATCGATAAGGCGTAAGAGGGGCGCGCTAGATGTTGTGTGGCTAAGTTATCGCTGATAAGTTAGCGCGGGTACCCACCGGTGGAAGGACAGGCATGCTGCAGCGAATCGCTCACCTCGCCATCGTCGCGCCGCGCCGCATAGTTCTCATCGCAGGTCTGGTCATGGTGGCCGCCGCGGTCTTCGGTATCCCGGTCGCTAAAAATCTGTCCGTCGGCGGCTTCCAAGACCCGACGTCGCAATCTGCCCACGCCCTCCAGTTGTTGACCGACAAGTTCGGGCAAAGCGATCAGCAGATGTTGATTGTGGTGACCGCACCCGCTGGTGCCCGCAGCCCCCAGGCCCGCCAGACCGCCACCGACATCGTCGACCAGCTGAAAGGGTCAACCTCGGTATTCAACGTGTCCTCGGCGTGGACTTCGCCGCCGCAGGCCGCCGCGGATCTAGTGAGCAAGGACGGCAAGTCGGGACTAATCGTTGCGAACCTCAAGGGTGGCGAAAACAACGCGCAGAAATACGCCAAGACGCTGGCTGCCCAAGTTTTGCACGACCGGGACGGCGTGACTGTGCGCGCCGGCGGCGTCGCGATGGCCTACGACCAGATCAACCAGCAGAACAAACGCGACCTGCTGCTGATGGAATCCCTGGCGATTCCGTTGAGCTTCGTGGTGCTGGTGTGGGTGTTCGGTGGGTTGCTGGCGGCGGCGCTGCCGTTGATGCTGGGCGGGTTGGCAATCGTCGGATCGATGTCGGTGCTGCGGCTGATTTCGTTTACCACCGATGTGTCGGCGTACTCGCTGAACCTGACCACCGCGTTGGGCCTGGCGCTGGCGATCGACTACACGCTGCTGATCATCAGCCGCTACCGCGACGAGCTGGCCGACGGCAGCACTCGAGATGAGGCGCTGATTCGGACGATGGCCACCGCCGGTCGCTCGGTGCTGTTCGCCGCGGCGACCGTCTCCTTGTCGATGTCGGTGATGGTGCTGTTCCCGATGTACTTCTTGAAGTCGTTCGCCTATGCCGGCATCGCCACCGTGGGATTCGTCGCGTTCGCCGCGATCGTAGTGACACCGGCCGCGATCGTCCTGCTGGGGCCACGGCTGGACTCCTTGGACGTGCGACGGCTGATGCGCCGGGCGCTGCGCCGCCCCGATCCGGTGCGCAAACCGGTCGAGCAGCTGTTCTGGTACCGCTCGACCAAGTTCGTGATGCGCCGAGCCGTGCCCATCGGTCTGGTTGTGGTCGGGCTGCTGCTGCTGCTCGGGGTCCCATTCCTCGGGGTGAAGTGGGGCATGCCGGACGACCGGGTGCTGCCGCGTTCGGCCTCAGCGCATGCGGTCGGTGACCAACTGCGCCGCGATTTCACCGATGACTCGGCGACGGCCGTGCCTGTTGTCATCCCGGACGTCCGCGGGGTGCGTCCGGGCGACCTCAGTCGCTACGCCGCGGATCTGTCGCGGGTACCCGACGTGTCGACGGTGTCCGCCCCGACCGGAACGTACGTGGCCGGCAACCGGATCGGACCACCCGCCGCCGCCACCGGGTTGGCAGACGGCAGCGCATTTCTCACCGTGTCCACCACTGCGCCGCTGTTCTCGCAGGCCTCTAACACCCAACTCGACCGATTGCACGACGTGCCCGGGCCGGCCGGGCGATCCGTCGAGGTGGCCGGAATGGCACAGATCAACCGCGACAGCGTCGAGGGCATCATGACGAGATTGCCGCTGGTGCTGGGGCTGATCGCGGTCATTACCGTCGTGCTGCTGTTCCTGCTGACCGGCAGCGTGGTGCTGCCGCTGAAGGCGCTGGTGCTCAACGTGCTGTCGCTGACGGCGGCATTCGGCGCGTTGGTGTGGGTCTTCCAGGACGGCCATCTTGGCGCGCTAGGGACAACTCCCAGCGGGACCTTAGTGGCGAACATCCCGGTGTTGTTGTTCTGCATCGCATTTGGGCTGTCCATGGACTACGAGGTGTTTTTGGTCTCGAGGATCCGCGAGTACTGGCTGGCGTCCGGCGCGGGCCGGCCGGCGACACCGACCCCGGCCGCAGCCCGTGCCGCCACTGACGAGAGTGTGGCGCTCGGGTTGGCCCGCACCGGCCGGGTGATCACCGCCGCTGCCCTGGTGATGTCGATAACATTCGCCGCGCTGATCGCCGCCCAGGTGTCGTTTATGCGGATGTTCGGTCTCGGCCTGACACTTGCCGTGCTGGCGGACGCCACCTTAGTGCGGACGGTGCTGGTGCCGGCGTTCATGCACCTGCTCGGCCAGTGGAATTGGTGGGCGCCCAAACCACTGGGCTGGATGCATGACCGGTTCGGGATCAGTGAGGCGACCGACGGCGCGATCCTGCCGGCGACCGCTGAGGCTTCGATCGGGCGGCATCGCCGCGAAGACGTCGACTCGCCGGTGTCCATCGGCGGTCGGGCCGCCGCAACGGTCAGCGACAATGGCTAGCCCGTCCACCGACAATCTTCGTCGTCGTCGTGCACCACGTGGATCCGGCGATCTGCTCCACGACCAAATCCTGGCCGCCGCTACCGAACTCCTGTTGGAAACCGGGCACGCCAAAGAGGTGTCGATTCGCTCGGTGGCGCACCGCGTCGGTGTGACGCCGCCGTCGATCTATCTGCATTTCGAAGACAAAGACACCCTGCTCGACGCGGTGTGCGCACGCTACTTCGAGAAGCTGGATGAGGAAATGCAGCGGGTCTCCGCGGGGCAGCCGTGCACCATCGACGTGCTGCGGGCGCAGGGGCTCGCGTATGTCCGGTTCGCCACCGAGACCCCGGAGCTCTACCGGATCGCGACGATGGGTGAGTGGCGTTCGGGCAGCGACGTCGACGCCGCCTTGACCAGCTCGGCGTTCGAGCACATGCGTGCCACCGTGCGGTCGCTGATGGACCAGGGCATCTGCCCGCCCGGCGATGCCACGACTGTCGCGCTGCAGCTGTGGAGTGCTGCGCACGGAGTGGCATCGCTGCTGATCGCCAAACCGCACCTGCCGTTCGGCGACGCAGAAGGGTTCGCCGACCGGGTGCTCGGTGCGGTGTTCTGCGGGCATATCGTGGAGGGACTCGCCGGCGCCGACGCCACCCCGCAGCAGACGGTGGAATGGCTGATGGCGGTTGGCTCTTTGCAGAAACGGACAGAAGGTTCGCAAGCGTGACGTCATCGGCTCCGGTAAGGGTCGACAACCCGTTCTTTGCCCGGATCTGGCCCACCATCGCCGCCCACGAGACCGAGCAGATCCGTGCGCTTCGTCGGGAAAATCTCGCTGGCTTGTCGGGCCGGGTCCTGGAGGTCGGTGCGGGCATCGGGACCAACTTTCCGCTTTACCCGGATTCCGTCGCGCAGGTGGTGGCGATCGAGCCCGAGCATCGGCTGGCCGTGCGGGCCCGCGATGCGGCCGCCGACGCACGCATTGCGGTCGTGGTGGGCGATGCGGCGGTGGAGGATTTCCCGGCCGCCGAGCCATTTGATGCGGTGGTGTGCTCGCTGGTCCTGTGCTCGGTGGATGACCCCGATTCAGTTCTGCGCCAACTATTTTCGTGGTTGAGCCCGGGCGGCGAGCTGCGCTATCTGGAGCATGTGGCCAGTGGCGGAATCCGCGGCCGGTTCCAGCGGTTGGTCGATGCGACGATATGGCCGAAGCTGGCGGGTAACTGCCACACCCACCGCCACACCGCAGAATCGATCCGCGCCGCGGGATTCGAAGTGGACAATGCCCGAATCGAACAGACGCTGCCGGCGTGGGCGCCGCTGCCGGTGTCGGAGTTCGTGCTCGGCCGGGCGCGGCGTCCGGCTTAGTTCAGCAGCGCGGGCAGCCGTTGCAGCAGCGTCGGCAGCGCCTTGCTGGCCGTCTCGCGCACGGTGAGGGTGGCGCTGTCGGACAGCGGCGTCGGCTCCGGGTTGACCTCGATGACGACCGTGCCGCGCGCCAGCGCCAACTCAGGCAGGCTCGCCGCCGGGTACACGATGGCCGAGGTGCCCACCACGACCAGCACGTCGGCGGCGATTGTCGCCTCCACCGCGTGCTGCCACGGCTCCTCGGGCAGCGGCTCACCGAACCACACGATGTCGGGCCGGATCAAACCGCCGCACCGGGTGCACGTCGGCGGCTCAACTTCCAGGGCCGGCTCCGGCATCTCGGGGAGTTCACCGGTGTAGGGCAAACCGCAAGTCGCGCAACGGAAGTCGAACAAGCTGCCATGCAGGTGATGCACCGGTGAGCTACCGGCGCGCTCGTGTAGGTCGTCGACGTTCTGGGTGACGACGCTGACCTCGGCGTGGTCCTGCCACGCCGCGACGGCGCGATGCCCGGCGTTGGGCTCGACAGTGGCCACCAGGTAGTGCCGCCACAAATACCATCCCCAAACCCGTTCCGGGTTGCTAAGCCAGCCTTGCGTGCTGGACAACTCGTAGGGGTTGAACCGAGCCCACAGTCCGGTCTTGTCGTCGCGAAACGTCGGCACGCCGCTCTCCGCCGAGATTCCGGCGCCGGACAGGACCGTTATCCGCACCCCACCAACATAGCCCGGCGACGATGCAGTGGGGGCACCCCCAGCCGCGCAGCGGCGAGGGGGACGCGCAGCGCGATGAGGAGGAGCCGGGCGATCAATATAGCCGGACTGCGGGATACTGAGCAGGTGGAGCTGGGGGAGTGGCTGCAGGTTGACGGGCGAGCGGGTCGACCGCTGTTCGACCAGCTCCGACACCAGATCATCGACGCAATTCGAGACGGTACGTTGCCGCCGGGGACTCGACTGCCGACGGTCCGTGAACTGGCCGGTCAGCTCGGCCTGGCGGTCAACACCGTGGCCCGCGCTTACCGCGAGCTGGAGACCGCTGGCGTCGTCGAAACCCGCGGACGTTTCGGCACATTCGTCGCCCGCGCCGACCCGTCGGATTCCGCGATGGCGGCCGCGGCGCGCAGCTACCTCGACGTCGCACGCGGGCTGGGGCTCGGCAAGGCGGAGGCGCTGCGCTACCTCGAGGCCGCCTCCGACGACTGAGCTCAGCGCAGAACTTTGACCAGCGTGCGCACGTTGCGCGTAGTGGTCGAGGATTTGTATCGCTTCTTGCCCATCGTTTTGCCGATGGTGCTGTCCAGCGTGTGGTTCTTGGCCACCTGCCAATAGATCACGCCGGCGGAATCGGATCCGCGGCTGATCTTCTCGTCGGCGCCGGCTTGGTCGGCCAGCGCGGCGAGTTCGTCGAGCACGCCGGTATCGCTGACGAACGTGACATAGGACTGGTAGCCGTCCCGCTCGGAATCGAACGGGTAGCCATCGACGATGTCTCGCACCGTCTCAAGGGGGTACACCAGCACCCACGCGTCGTAGCCGAACCGCTGCCGCAGCGCGCTCTCGGCCTTGGTGCGCACCGCATCCGCACCAGCGCGTGACTGCAGGGTGATGTTGCCGCTCGCCAAAATCGTGCGCACTTCTGCGAACCCGGCTTCGGTCAACGCGTCCGCTACGTCGGCCATCTTGAGGTTGACGCCACCGACGTTCACGCCGCGCAGAAACGCCGCGTAACGGGTCATGAGCGTGATGGTAGCGGCCGGGCGACGACTAGTAGGCTTTCGCCATGGGACGCCAAGTGTTCGACGACAAGCTGCTGGCCGTGATCGCCGACAACTCCCTTGGCGTGTTGGCCACCGTCAAGCGCGACGGGCGTCCACAGCTGTCCAACGTTAGTTACTACTTCGACGCCCGCAACGTCACCGTTCAGGTGTCGGTCACCGAACCGCGCGCCAAGACCCGCAATCTGCGCCGTGACCCGCGGGCTTCGCTACTGGTCAGCGCCGACGACGGCTGGTCCTATGCCGTTGCCGAGGGCACCGCGGAGCTGACACCGCCGGCGCTCGCACGCGACGACGACACCGTCGAAGCGCTGATCACGTTGTACCGCAACATCGCCGGAGAACACCCGGACTGGGACGACTATCGCCAGGCGATGGTCACCGACCGTCGCGTCTTGCTGACCATGCCGATCGCACACGTATACGGCATGCCGCCGGGCGTGCGGTGATCGTGAATCACGCCGAACTGCCGCGGGCGCGCAAGCCGCGCTAGGCTGCGGGCATGGCTGCATCCAAGTCGGGGCCGGATCCTGCGTCGGAGGACGGCACCAAACGCAAATTCCGCGAAGCGCTCGAGCGCAAGAATGCGAAGTCGGGGACCGGATCGGATCACAAGGACGGCGGCGCCAAGCAGCCCCGCGTGCACGGGCCGGTGGAGAACCGTCGAGAGTTCCGTCGCAAGAGCGGCTAGTCGCCTACCCGGCGGAAGGCAGCGCGGCTTTCTCGTCGGCATCTGCAATCCCGAAAAACACGGCGGGAACGACGAATTCAATTGCTGTGAGCACTTCCTGGAACCAGTGCGGCCGGCCATTGTGAACCAGCGAAATCAACCGTCCGACCGCGCCCAACAGCATCAGGCCCGCCAGCAGACGCACATCGGCGGCCCGGATCGGGGATGTGCGCGCGGCGCGTAGCCACGCGAAGCCATACCCGGCGAAAAAGGCCGAGTAGAACCGCTCCCGCGAATCGACCGTGGCGTTGGCGTCGGTCGCGCCGGGAACCGAGGCCGTCCCGAGCGCGAAGTGGTAGACGCCGATGGCGATACAGGAGAGTCCGGTGAATCCCGCCAAGGTCCTCACGTAGGTGCCGGCCATGTCGAGCTCCCCTCACCGATCCAATGGTGTACCGCCACCGTATCCCGTCAGCGCAGTCTTAAACTGTGACGGTGCCGAAGCTGCAGCTTGCCCAAGACCCAGCCGCGGATGCGCTGCTGTCAGCCAACCCGTTCGCTTTGCTGGTCGGGATGGTCCTGGATCAGCAGATCCCACTGGAGGTCGCGTTCGCCGGCCCGAAGAAGATTGCCGACCGGATAGGCGGCTTCGACGCAGCCGTGATCGCGGACTATGACCCGGACAAGTTCGCCGCCCTGTGCTCGGAAAGGCCTGCAGTACACCGTTTTCCAGGCTCAATGGCCAAGCGCATCCAGGCGGTGGCGCAGATCGTCGTGGACAACTACGACGGCGACGCCGCCGCGTTGTGGACAGCCGGCGACCCCGACGGACCGGAGTTGCTGCGGCGACTTAAGGAGCTACCGGGATTCGGCGAGCAGAAGGCGCGAATCTTCCTGGCGCTGCTCGGCAAGCAGTACTCGGTAACCCCGAAGGGTTGGCGGACAGCTGCCGGCGACTACGGCAAGGCCGGCACGCACATGTCGGTCGCCGATATTGCCGACGCCCGCTCGCTCGAGCAGGTGCGGTCCTACAAGAAGCAGATCAAGGCAGCTCAAAAGGGAAAGGCGGCAACGTGAAGACACACCTGAACTGTCCGTGCGGCGAGGCCATCGTCGGCAAAGACGAAGACGAATTGGTCGACCTCACGCAGGCACATCTTGCCAGCGTTCATCCCGGTCTGGAATACGACCGCGACGCCATCCTGTTCATGGCCTACTGACAGATAGAGCCGGGGTTACGGCACCACCGTCGAGCCGATGGTGGGCAGAAACTGGCACTGCTTGTCCTTGGTGGTGACCTGCCCGAAGATCGTCGACATGACGCTGCCCGAACCGGTGTCGGCGATGGCGGTCAACGTGGTCGGCCCTGCCGGGTTGATGTCCGGTTGCGGCTTGAGCGTTACGCTGCCCGACTTGCCGGTCGTCAAGTTCACCCAGGTCACGTTCAACGGCAGCTTCTGCACGTCGGCAGGTCCCGGTGTGCCGATGGCGGTGAACACGTAAGCGGTCTGCCCGGCTTTGGGGCCTGGCGTAGGGATCTTCGCGGGCCCGGCCACCGACAGCGCGGCCGCGAGCACGTTACCGCCGTCGGCCAAGCAGCCGTTGCTGATCGAGGGATACATGAAATCCTGCGTGGGCGGCGCGTCCGGGCTGAAGCCCGGAGCTGCGGCCGCGGGCGCGGGTGCCGGTGC
>NZ_JBAPPI010000054.1:0-3363 GCF_049280035.1 Mycobacterium sp.
ACACCAGTCCACCCGCGACGTGCAAGGCAGTCAAGCCGCGGTACTGGCAATGCTGCTGCGTAGCGATGATCAATAGTCGTGACGTGCCAACTGAGTATCACCGTCGCGGTCGGGCCCGGCGATGGACAGCACCGCCGGGACCATTTCACTGGTGACCACTCCATGGTCGGCCGTCAACTCGTGGACAATGTCGAAGCTGCGCTCGATCCACTCGGGGGTGTCGATGATGATGGTGACCACGGGCACCCGTCGGGTCAGCTGAAAAAGCTTGTCGCCGTGGGGTTTATGGTCACCGTGAAATCCCCAGATGCCACGCAGCACGGTCGCGCCGCGCGCCATGCCGGAGTCCAGCAGCCGGTGAATGAGCGCGCGGTGGATCGGCACACCGCCGTGACCGGTGGCCTCGCTGGTGTGGACCATCAGCTTCTGCCACAGCGGCCGTTGTTGGTCGTCGGTGCTCGGCAGCCGGTGCGGTCGTGCGAATAGCTCACCACCGCGTTTGCACAACCGCACCCGCTCGACGGTCAGCAGCGGGTTGGGCGCAGCGGCGCTGAGCTCGGTGACTGCAGCCGAAACCTGCGCCGCCGTCCCGATGGAGATGATCATCAGCGGAACGTTGACGTTGCGGCTGAAGAAACGAGCCCGGTAGCGCTCGCCGTGCGCGGTGCCGTCGACGCCCAAAAAGACTGCACCACCGGAGAATCCGTGCTGATGCAGCAGATCGCACACCGCGCGGTACGCGGGCAGCCCGCCGATGCGCTCCTGGCGTCCCACATAAACGGTGAGTTTGACGGAGTCGCCGTTGTCGGTGTCGAGCACGTCGTCGCCACCGACCAGCCGTGCGCGTTCCAGTGTCACCAGGCCATGACCGGTCATCGCGACGACGTCGTCGACCAAGGCGCTGATCTTCGACTCGACGTCGACCGCGGCGATCGCCAGCGGCGGGTCCTCGGACAAGCTCAACGACTCGTCGGTGCGCAGCACGTGCCGCAGCCCGAAACTCGCGATGCCGCGCAGCATCACGCTGGTCGCGAGTTCCCGGGTGTCGAAGAGATCCAGCATCGCGTCGGCCAAGAACCCCGGCCGCCGAGCGTGATCGGTGACCACGCGCTGTCGTTCACCGAAGTAGGTGGTCAGCAGTAGGCATGGCTGGTTCATAGCCGACCCGCGATCCACTGCCCGAGCAGCGCGGCGGCGATACCTAGCACGATGCTGGCGACGAGGTTGGCGGCGGCGCTGCGGACCTGACGCTCCTCACCGAGCCGCTGGGTTTCCAGCATCCAGGTGGAGAAGGTGGTGTAGGAGCCGATGAACGCGGTGTCGGCGAGCAACGCGGCGTGCCTGCTCAACGCCAGGCCGCCGAGCAGGCCGAGCACTGCTGCGCCGCTGACGTTGACCGTCAGCGTTCCGAACGGAAACGACCGCGCCGCCCGTCGGGCCACCGTGCCGTCCACCAGAAACCGCAGCACCGCCCCGACGCCGCCGGCGACCAATACGCCAACCCAGACCAGCACCATCAGCGCCGCTCCTCCTCATCGCTGCGCTCTGCATCGTCGCCGGCGCGCATCAGCGGACCGGTACCCGGCGCACTACCGCGGTGGCCAGGTACACCGCCAGTAACCCCAGCATGATGCTCGCGAAGGTATAACCGGCGGCCAGGCCGTAGCAGTGCTGTTCGATCATCTTCAGCGTCTCGACTTGCATGGTCGAAAAAGTCGTCAGCCCGCCGCACAGCCCGGTGCCGAGCAGGGGCCGGCGGTAGCTCGACAACGGCAGCCGCTCCAGCAACCGCGTCGTGAAGTAGCCCACCAAAAAGGCGCCGACGATGTTCACGGTGAACGTCGGCCAGGGCCACCGCGTCGGGTCGGCGACCATCAGGCTGCTTAGGCCGGTGCGCGCCAAGGTGCCTAGCGCGCCACCGGCGAACACGGCGGCCAACTCGCGGTAGTCGGGTTGTGCCACTGGGTTGATTCCCTTCGTTTGCCGGTGCGCTACGCAGCGTATGGCCGAACTCCAACTGACGCAGCCCCAGGGGGAGTCGAGCGCAGGCAGAATTGGTAGCCATGGTGGACAACCCGCGTGCCGGTCAGCTGGCGCAGCCCGAAGACCTTGTCGATCTGCCCCATCTCGTCACGTCGTATTACTCGATCGAACCGGATCCCGAGGACGTCGCTCAGCAGGTGGTGTTCGGCACGTCAGGGCACCGCGGCTCGGCGCTCAACGGCGCTTTCAACGAGGCGCACATCCTGGCGATCACCCAGGCCATCATCGAGTACCGCGGGGCGCAGGGCACTACCGGACCGCTGTTCATCGGCCGTGATACGCACGGCCTCTCGGAGCCGGCCTGGGTGTCGGCGCTGGAGGTGCTGGCCGCCAACGACGTCGTCGCCATGATCGATTCGGCTGACCGGTACACGCCGACCCCGGCGGTCAGCCACGCGATCTTGACCTACAACCGCGGCCGCACCGAATCGCTGGCCGACGGGATTGTCGTGACGCCGTCGCACAACCCACCATATGACGGCGGCTTCAAATACAACCCGCCCAACGGCGGCCCGGCCGAAACCGACGCGACAAACGCAATCGCCAAGCGTGCCAACGAGATTCTCCGGAATGGCGAGGCGGTGAAACGGGTGTCGCTGGCCCGCGCGCTGCAGAGCGCCCAGCGCCACGACTACATGGACGCATACGTGGACGACTTGCCGAACGTGGTCGATGTCGACATCATCCGCAACGCCGGAGTCCGGATCGGCGCCGACCCGCTCGGCGGGGCCAGCGTCGACTACTGGGCTGCGATCGCCGAGCGACACCGGCTGGATCTGACCGTGGTCAATCCGCTGGTCGACGCGACGTGGCGATTCATGACGCTCGACCACGACGGCAAGATCCGGATGGACTGCAGCTCGCCTGACGCGATGGCGTCCCTAATCGCCAATCGTGACCACTATCAGATCGCCACCGGCAACGACGCCGACTCCGACCGGCACGGCATCGTGACTCCCGACGCCGGGCTGCTGAACCCGAATCACTATCTGGCGGTGGCCATCGACTACCTCTACACGCACCGGCCGTTGTGGCCGGACGGCATCGCGGTCGGCAAGACCGCGGTCAGTTCGTCGATCATCGACCGGGTGGTCGCCGGCATCGGCCGCAAGCTCGTCGAGGTGCCGGTCGGGTTCAAATGGTTCGTCGACGGATTGATCGGCGGAACCATCGGTTTCGGCGGCGAAGAGTCGGCGGGGGCGTCGTTCCTGCGGCGCGACGGATCGGTGTGGACCACCGACAAGGACGGCATCATTCTGGCGTTGCTAGCCGCCGAGATCCTGGCCGTCACCGAAGCCACGCCGTCGCAGCGCTATCAGG
>NZ_JBAPPI010000055.1:0-1759 GCF_049280035.1 Mycobacterium sp.
GCGCTCCTCCGGGACACCGCGATTGATCCGGTAAACCAGCCAGGTGCCCACCGCTCCGACGACGCCGGCCAACACCACCGACACCAGGGCCGGAATCAGCACGCGGGACACCACGCCGGTCCAGATCACCCCGTGCGCGCCGGCCGCCGCGATCATGGCGCCGACGATGCCACCGACCAGGGCGTGCGACGAGCTCGACGGGATACCCAGCAGCCAGGTCAGCAGGTTCCAGACGATCCCACCGACCAGGCCGGCGAACACCAGCTGCAGCGTCACCAGGTGACCGTTCACCAGGTCCTTGGCGATCGTCCCAGCGACGGCAGTGGACAGGAACGCTCCGAAGAGGTTCAACACCGCCGAGAGCGTCACCGCCTGCTTCGGCTTGAGTGCGCCGCTGGCGATGGAAGTAGCCATGGCATTTGCGGTGTCGTGGAAGCCGTTCGTGAAATCGAATGCGAGGGCGGTGATCACGACGATGATCAACAGGAACAACTGAAGGTTCACGGGCCTAATTCTGGGGGCATTGCAGCGCAGTTGTCGAAAGAACGGTGATGTGAATCCCAGGTATATTGCACTCGTCGTCCGATGTTCGCTTTAGGTTAACCTTCAGGCTCGCGGCGTTTGCCCCTGACGTCGCGCCGCAGTGGGTGATCACCGGGAATCTGAACGAAAATCAGGGTTACACCGTCGGGATCGGTCACATGCATTTCGTGCAGACCCCATGGTTCGCGGCGCGCCTCGCGGGCGATCGACACACCTCTGCTTTCCAGCTCCGCTTGCGTCGCGACGACATCACGCACCTGCAGCCACAGCGCGCCGGGGAAGGGTCCGGCCGGGTGGTCCGGCGCGCCGTGGCCGGCCAGCTCGATCAGTGACTGGCCGGCGTAGAACACGGTGCCCGACCCATACTCGCGGGCGATCGCTAACCCGAGCTGGTCGCGGTAAAAGCTCAGCGACCGCTGATAGTCCGCCGGCCGGAACAGCATCCGGCTGGCGAGAATCTCCATGCCGTCGTGTCTATCACGCGTTGGCTGGATTCGATTGCCCAACTCGCCCCCTCGCCGCTGCGCGGCTGGGGGTGCCCCCACCTCATCGCGCTCCGCGTCCCCCTCGCCGCTTCGCGGCTGGGGGTGCCCCCACCGCATCGTCGTTGGGCTGAAGGCGCTGCCGTCTTATCAGCGTGGTCGCCAAACCGGGTCCCATAGTGTCGAGCGCCCGTGCGGCCACTGCCATCCGCGGGGCGATCCGGACCGGCCGGGTCCGCGCCGCGGTGATCATCCAGCCGGCGGCCTCCTCCGATGTCAGCGCGGGCAAACCCCGGTATTCCTTGGTCGGCGCGATCATCGGGGTGGCCACCAGCGGGTAATACAGCGTGGTCGAGTGCACACCCTTTGCGCCCCATTCGGTTTCGATTACCCGGCTGACCGAGGACAGCGCGGCCTTCGACGCGTTGTACACCGAGAACAGCGGTGACGCCTCGCTGAACACGCCCCAGGTCGCGACGTTGATGATGTGGCCGTCGCCGCGCTGCAGCATTGCCGGCGCGATGCCGCGGATCAACCGCAGCGGCGAGTAATAGTTGAGCACCATGGTCCGCTCGACGTCGTGCCAGCGTTCCAGAGATTCGGCCACCGGGCGGCGGATAGACCGCCCGGCGTTGTTGATCAGGATGTCCACTCCACCAAGACGCTTGTCGACGTCGGCGACCAGTGCGTCAACGGCGTCCAGGTCGGACAGATCGCAGGGGATCGCGATCGCG
>NZ_JBAPPI010000056.1:0-3075 GCF_049280035.1 Mycobacterium sp.
TAGCTAGGGTTGTGGCTGATGCCGAAGTTCCAACCGGTGACGCCGCCGGTGGTTGAAACAACCAGTGCCCGTTCGACTTCCGATAATGGCTGCACGGGTCGACGGCTGGTATAGGCCAGTGCTCCGGCGGGGATCTGGCCGCCGACCGGGAATCGGCGCGACCGTCGCCCGGTCAGTGCGGCGAACAGTGGGAAGCGTTCAAGCTCGGCCAGCGCGGCCCGCTCTTTCTCGGAGATAGCTAGGCTCACACCGCTGATTTTCTCATTGTGCGTAGGTCGTCTCGGTGTTCGCATCCTGAAACATTTCCGAGACGATCAGCTCGAAGTTGCCATCGACGAATAGGTGCCTCAGGTAGTCGACGATTTCCTCGCGCCCGCGCTTGACCGTGCCGAAGGCGTTGACCCAGTCGGCGTCATCGGAATACACCGCCCGCAGGGCGTCGGCATCGCGGTTGCGGAAGCCGGTCAGCAAGGTCAGCAGCGTCTTGCCGATCGCTTGCTGGTCGTCGGGCGCCAGGTCCGAGAACCCGGTCATGTGATTGATGCTAGGCGGCGCGGTGAACCTTTCTTCGAGGTACCGCGTGGTAGCAGCAGGCGGTTAAAAGAAAGATCCGAGAAAGGTTTGTAAGATGAGTCCGCTGCTGATGGTCTACTTCTGGGTAGGCACGCCCTTCGCGGGTTTCGGCCTGTTGAAGCTGCAGGCGCGGCTCGAGCGGTGGGACTACGAACGCCACGCCGAGGACTAGAGGGCGGGGAGTCGGTTGAGACCTCTGAAACTTCGGATCCTGGTCGTCGGCGCGGGCGTGAGCGGCATCTCGGTCGCCCGTGGTTTATTGCGCGACGGACACGACGTCGCGGTCTTCGACCAGCGGCCGAACGTGACGGTAGGCGGTGGTGCGGTCACCATCTGGTCCAACGGCGCCACGGTTCTCGATCAGCTCGGTGTCGATATGGACGGAGCCGGGCAGCTGCTGTCCGCCGTGCGGGTCATGACATCCACCGGTCGCCCGCTGGCCACCATGGACCTCAACGCGATGGTGAATCGGCTGGGCGCATCCGTTCGGATGGTGCCACGTCGAATTCTGCTGGAACGGCTGCTCAAGGGCTTTCCAATCGATCGCGTCCGATGCAACTCCCGTGCGGTCGGGGTGGTCAGCACGCCCAACGGCGTGCGGGTTGACTTCGAAGACGGCAGCTCGGCAAACGGGGATGTGCTGATCGGTGCGGACGGCCTGCACTCGGTGGTTCGCGGTATCGTCGGCGCGCAACCCGCGAAGCCGACCGGCTGGTGCAGTTGGCAGGGGCTGGTCACTCTTCCGGGCATCGCCGACAAGCGGGTCGCAACGATGATGATCGGCGAGCACGGAAGCCTCGGCATGTGGCCGGCTGGCGGGTCTGACCTGCAGTGGTGGTTCGACCTGCCCTGGTCGCCTGACTTCGTCAGACCACAACACCCGATCGAGATGATCCGATCGCATTTCACCGGCTGGTCCGATCTGGTCGACCGAGTACTCGCGACCTTGACCGACGATGACCTGGCCCCGTCACCTTTCCCGCATTTTCGGCATCCGATTTTCCGCGCCGGCACCGGCGCGGTGACACTGCTCGGCGATGCCGCGCACACCATGGCGCCCACACTTGCGCAGGGCACCAATCAGGCGCTGCTGGACACGATGGTGTTGCGTAAGGCGCTATCGGATTTCCGAAGCGGCCACGGTGATATCTCCAGCGCGCTGCGCTGGTACGAGGATACCCGGCGGCCCAGGGTCAAGGCCGTGTCCTGGTTGACCACCCAGCAGGTCTCTCGCCCCGACTACGTGCTGCGACCGGCGGCGCTGATCTCGGACCGGTTCATGACGTGGGTGCTGACGAGGTTCCTGGGTTGGGTCAGTCACCGCGGAATCGCGGCTGAGGCCAGCCGAACTTCTCTTGCCGAGGTGCGGTGATGTCGACCACCACAAAAGTGCCGCCCGCCAAAGCGGCCCGCATTGTCGAGTGGGTTCGCCACCACCTGTATCGCCTCAATCAACGGCTGACACCCGCACCCGCGGCAATGATGGAGATGATCATCGCCACCTGGGCATCTCAGGCGATCGCGGTGGCCGCCGAACTAGGTGTCGCCGACGCGCTCGCCGACGGGCCATTGACGATCGACCAACTGGCGCACCGAGTGAGCGCGGACCCGGACGCACTGCATCGGCTGTTGCGGGCGTTGATCGGGCGGGGCGTTTTTCGTCATCGGCCCGACGGCCGATACGAGCTGAATTCCCTTGCCAACACCCTGCGTTCGGACGCAGCGGTATCGATGGCCTGGGCTGCCCGGTTTTACGGGTCGCGTGAGCAGCGCGAACGATGGACGCTGCTGGTTGACTCTATCCGAAGCGGACGATCTGTCGTCCCGGTGTTACACGGCCAGGAAAGCTTCGACTATTTCGCCGAGTATCCCGAACATGCTGAACTCTTCCATCGGACCATGACGAGCATTTCGGAGTTGACCGATTCGTCCGTGGTCGCCGGCTACGACTTCAGCGCCTACCCGACTATCGTCGATGTCGGCGGCGGGCACGGCCCATTGCTGGCCACCATCCTGGCGTCGGCGCCGGCCTCGCAGGGCGTTCTGTACGACCTGCCGGTGGCCGTGTCGGCCGCGCCGAACCTCTTGTGCAAGCACGATGTTGCTGATCGCGTGCGTATCGAGGCGGGATCATTTTTCGACCGGGTTCCGGGCGGCGGCGACGCCTACGTCTTGAAGAACATCATGCACGACTGGCCCGACGAGAAGGCGGTGCAGATCCTGCGTAATGTTCGCGCCGCTGCCGGCCCGCGAGCCACGGTGCTGCTGGTCGAATTGGTGATCCCCGACCATGACCGTGACTTCCCGGGAAAATGGGCCGATCTGGAGATGCTGTTGAATTTGTCGGCCCGCGAGCGCACTGCTGCCGAGTACCGAAACCTGCTCAGCCAAGCCGGATTCCGGATGACGCGGGTGGTGCAAACCGCTTCACCGCTCAGTGTGGTGGAGGCCCGAGTCGCATAGCCACGTCGAGCCATAGCCATAACCACATCACATAGCGCT
>NZ_JBAPPI010000057.1:0-4768 GCF_049280035.1 Mycobacterium sp.
CGTCCCACCGACCTGGTGTGGCGGTACGTGGTGAACAACTACGTGCAGGGCCGGAAGCCGGCGCCGTTCGACGTGTTGTTCTGGAACGCTGACACCACCCGGATGGCCGCCGCGCTGCACCGCGACCTGGTGCTGATGGGGCTGCGGAATTCGCTGGTCACCCCCGGCGGGGTCAGCATGCTCGGCAGCCCGGTCGACCTGGCCAAGATCACCTCCGACGCCTACATCGTCGGCGGCGTCGCCGACCACATCTGCCCGTGGCAAGCCACCTATCGCAGCGCGCGCTTGCTCGGCAGCAAGGACAACCGCTTCGTGTTGTCCACCAGCGGTCACATCGCGGCACTGGTGAACCCGCCCGGCAACCCGAAGGCGTCGTTCCACACCGGTTCAGTCGACGTCGAGGATCCCCAGCAGTGGCTGGACTCTGCTGAGAAGCACGCGGACTCGTGGTGGCCGGACTACGTTAGCTGGCTCGCTGAGCGCAGCGGCTCGGAGATCGACGCTCCGAAAACACTTGGCGGGGAGGAGCTTCCACCGTTGGGTCCCGCCCCGGGCAGTTATGTGATGGAAAAGTGACGAAATTGGAGTCGCAAGCTGCGGACAAGCGTCAATCGACTCGGGAGCGGCGACGTCTTCGTTCGCTACCGGTGAGTGAGTTTGGCGAGGAGTGCTACGTCGCCACCGGCGGGCAGCGGATCCGGGTGAACGTGCGGTGGGGAACAGGTGTGCCGCTGGTGCTGTGCAATGGCATCGGGGCAAGTCTGGAAGTGCTGGATCCACTGGTGGAGCAGCTCGATCCGGATACTACGGTGGTCCGATTCGATGTTCCAGGAGCGGGCGGCTCACCCACATCCCTTGCGCCTTACGGATTCCCCTACCTTGCCTGGGTGCTGGGTCGCGTACTTTCCGAGCTCGGAATCGGCGTGGTCGATGTGCTGGGGCTGTCCTGGGGTGGGGCACTTGCGCAGCAATTCGCCTTTCAGAACCCGCGCCGGTGTCGCCGCCTGGTTCTGGTGGCGACAGGTACCGGTGCGCTGATGGTGCCTGCTCATCCGCGTGTGCTGGCGAAAATGGCTACCCCCCGCAGGTTTTCGGATCCGGACTACGCCGCATCCATTGCCGGTGAACTGTACGGCGGCACTGTCCGCGCTCACGGTGAGGACGTCGCGCGACTTTTTTTGCAGCAGTTGCACGCCGGTTCGAAGATGGGCTACCTGCACCAGCTTCTCGCGGGTTCGGTGTGGACCAGCCTGTTCGCGCTGCCTGCGGTGCGGCAGCGGACGTTGATCGTGGCTGGCACCGATGATCCGATCATCCCGATAGTCAACGCGCACATCATGAACGCGTTGCTGCCCCATTCGCGACTGCATATACATAGCGGCGGCCACATCGATCTCGTGCACAACGCGGCCGAACTCGCACCCGTCATCGAGAAATTCCTGCATGAACCCGGAGAACGGCCATGACAACAATGCCAAAGATGCCTAGCCCCTTGAGCTCGTTTGAGACACGAGGCGCCAAGGACGCCGATCCGGCCACCGCCTCGCTCGTCGAGGACATCGGCCATGCCCGGGAGACCGACTACTTCTTGATGGCCGATCAGCTGACCGACCGGGAAAAGGAGATTTTTGCCAAGGTCCGGGCGCTCGGCGAGGCTGAGATCCTGCCGGTCGCCAATGAGTATTGGGAACGCGGCGAGTTCCCGTTCGAACTGGTTCCGAAACTTGCCGCGCTGAATATTGTCGGCGACTACAACCTGGGCGACCACGGGTGCACATCGATGAGCGCGGTGGCCGCCGGCCTCGTCACCTACGAGCTGTCGCGCATCGACGGGAGCATCGCCACGTTCTTCGCCGTACACGTCGGGTTGGCGATGCAATCGATCAATATCCTGGGCTCCGAGGAACAGCGGCAACGCTACCTGCCGGCGATGGCGCGCCTGGAAAAGATCGGCGCGTTCGCCCTGACCGAGCCCGAGCACGGTTCGGACGCCGTCATCCTTGAGTCCACCGCCGAGCGGCAAGGCGACGAATGGGTGCTCAACGGCCGCAAGCGCTGGCCGGGCAACGCCGTGTGGTGCGACTACGTCGTCGTATACGCCCGCGACACCGCGGACAACCAAGTCAAGGCGTTCGTCGTGGAGAAGGACAACCCCGGATACGCGGCGACCAAGATCGGCGGCAAGATGTCGCTGCGGATGGTGCAGAACGCTGACATCACCCTCACCGATTGCCGGGTGTCCGAAGACGCCCGACTGCAGAACTGCAACAGCTTCAAAGATGTGGGCAAGGTGCTCGCCGGCACCCGCAATTCCGTCGCGTGGGGGTCGGCCGGACACGCAGTCGCGGCCTACGACATCGCGCTGAACTACGCCCTGCGGCGAAAACAGTTCGGCAGGCCAATCGCCAGGAACCAGGTCATCCAGTCGATGCTGGTGGAGATGCTCGGCGATCTCACCTCGATGCAGCTGTACGCCATCCGAATGGCGCGGCTCATCGATGAGGGCAAGGTCGAAGAAACGATGGCCGCGCTCGCCAAGTACTACTGCACGGTCAAGGGCCGCAACGTGTGTCGACTGGCCCGCGACGTATTAGGCGGCAACGGTGTCTTGCTCGACTTCCACGTCATGCGTCACCTGTGCGACATGGAAGCCCTGGTCACCTACGAAGGAACTGCCGAAATCCAGTCCCTCATCGTCGGCCGGCACATCACCGGGCAGAGCGCGTTCGCCTGACGCAGCACTCGCCTCGACAGAGGATTCCTCGGTAGCAGTAGAGTATTCCTCGTGCCGAGATCCAGCGCCGCCGATGCGCGGGACCGATTGATGCAGACCGCCCGCCGGCGGTTCGCCGCCGACGGCGCCATCGCGGCAACACTCGACGAGATCCGTCGCGAGGCCGATGTCAGCGTCGGGGCGCTGTATCACCATTTCCCGGACAAACCAGCGCTGGCCGCTGCCGTCTACGCCCAAGTTATGCGCGAATACCAGACGGGATTCGTCGCGATGTTGCGCAGCCACGCGTCTGCCGAGGGAGGGATCCGCGGTGGCATCACGCACCACCTGCGGTGGGTGTCCGCCAACCGCAGCGAGGCGGCTTTGCTGCTGGGTGATCGGCTGGACAGCGCCGAGCTGCGCGACGCCAACGGGGAATTCTTTGCGGCCGTGCGGGACTGGTGGCGTCCGCACCGCAGCTATGGCGTGCTGCGCCCGATGCAGGCTGGCATCACGGCGGCATTGTGGTTCGGGCCGGCACAGGAATTCAGCCGGTACTGGATTGCCGGCGACGAACCCAGCATGTCGCGCGGGGTGGTCAAGACATTCGCCGACGCTGCGTGGAAGGTATTGCGGGCCAACGGAATCGAGGAGGACAAGTGATGAGCCCAGCGGAATCGCTCTACAACAGCATGATCGCCGACGGCGACGACCCCGAGGCGCCCGGCCGGGTACGTGTCGAGCATCGCGGTGACCGGGCGGTCGTTACCCTCGATGAACCCGACCGGCTCAACGTGCTTTCCGCGCCGTTGGTGCGGCAGTTACGGCGCGCGCTCGATGCGCTCGTTGCAGACACCGACATTCGCAGTGTGGTCCTCACCGGTGCCGACCCGGGCTTCAGCGCGGGTGGCGACTTGAAGATGATGCGTGCGGCCACCGAGCAGCTGAACCAACCCGAGGGAGTGGCCGACGTCTGGCGCTGGATCCGCCGCGAATTCGGCGGAATCGCCCGGCTGATCGCCGGGTCGGACACCATCTTCGTGGCCGCGCTCAACGGCCCGGCGGCAGGAGTCGGTCTGGCGTGGGCGCTGACTTGCGACCTCACCATCGCCAGCGAGCGTGCGGTGATCGTGCCGGCGTTCGGGCGGCTGGGCCTGATCCCGGAGGTCGGCACCAGCTGGGCGTTGACTCGTCGGCTCGGCTACCAGGGTGCGTTTGCGTACTACCTGCGCGGTGAGCACATCGACGCCCGGACTGCGCAACGGCTGGGGCTTGTGCAGCAGGTCGTTGAGCACGCCAAGCTGCTCGCTACTGCCGACGAATGGTGCTCACGGGTGGCCGCGATGCCGGCACACGCGGTGGCGATGACCAAGCCGCTGCTGCGGGCCGCGGCCGACGCCAGCTGGAACGACGCGCTCACCCTGGAGGAATTCGCCGAACCGACCTGCTTCACCACCGCCGCGTTCGCCGACAGCGTGCACAGCGTGCTGGCCGGACGTCCGGCGGTCGGTCAGAACGGCGGGGGATCGCTGTCGGTGTCGGGTGGTGCGGAGCCGAGATAGCTCACGCGCTCGGCTCGGCGGCGTGCCCGGGCGTCGCGATTCTGTCGGCGTTCGGTGGCGACGGCGTGGGCGCGGTTTTGGTCGCGGGTGCGGCGGCGTTTGGGCATCATCGCGGTGCGCTCGCCGCAGTAGTCGAGCGGCGGCTCAGTTTCTGGTGAGGGCAGACCGCCGGTGGATTGGCACAGGCTGGGAAACAACAGGGCGCTGCCGGGTGTGGTGACATACGTGTGCCCGGTCGGCGAGGTGAGAATGATTGTGCCGTCGGGCAATTGCTGATCACGCCAGCCCCAGAAGGTTTTTACCAAATATTGGGTGCGGCAGTAACACTTGAGGTTTGAGGCGTGGGTGGGCCCGCCGTCGGCGTAGGGGATGGTGTGGATGCTCCTATGCAGCGTCAAGTGCCTGCGTTGTTGGGTTTAGGTCGGCTTGGAGTGCTCGGTAGAGCTCGCGGACCACGGCCCGTTTAAGGCAGCGGATGATCTCCTTCTTGGTC
>NZ_JBAPPI010000058.1:0-3046 GCF_049280035.1 Mycobacterium sp.
CCTGGGCGACGTCATGGACCGATCGGCCGAAGCCTACGAAATCCTGATGCCGATCCCGATCACCGGAGCTTCTCGGCGCAAGTATTGTGTCGGTGTGCGGGCAGAGGATCTCGACGAGAAGTTCCCGGTCGTCAATATCGACTCAGATGCGCTTGATGCGGTCCGTCTACTCGCCGAGCACCGGCTGAACGGGATCGTGGTGGTCACCAACACGTCCGATACGCCGTACGCCGTGCTACCGGCCTCCAAGGTCGTCCGGTTCATCGTGCCCGGCTATGTGCAGGACGATCCGGGCCTGGCCAGTGTTTTGACCGAATCGATGGCCGACCACGCCGCAGAGAAGCTGAGCGGCAAAACGATCCGCGACATGCTGCCAAAGCAACCGCAGCACATACCCGTGGCCGACGCCGACGACACCATCATCGAGGTGGCCGAGGTCATGGCACGCCTCCGCAGTCCGCTGGTCGCCGTGGTCAAAGACAACAAGTTGCACGGGGTGATCACCGCATCGCGCCTGTTGGCCGCGGCTTTAAAGACCGATTAAACCTAGTTCTCGAGAATTCACCTTTCGTTAACGGTTCGGCCGAAACCTGTTGCGACGCAACCTGACCCCACAGAGACCTGACAGGGTGTTGTTATAGGCTGCGGGCGTGTCGGGGAGATCGTCGAAGATCGCGGCCGTGTGCATCGACTCCCCCGTCGCACCCCTGCCGGCCGTAGCGCTGAAACACTGATCGGGCGTCTCGGGAATGACGCCAATGATGTACTACGCGATCACGGTGTTCGTGGTCGCCTACGCGTTCATTATCAGCGAGCGGTTCAACAAGACCAAGGTCGCGCTGATAGGTGCCGGGCTGATGGTCTGCCTGCCGGTGATGGACTCCCCCGACGTCTTCTACTCCGAGGATAACGGAATCGACTGGGACGTCATCTTTTTGATGCTCGGGATGATGATGATCGTCAGCATCATGCGCCAGACCGGTGTGTTCGAATACGTCGCGATCTGGGCCGTCAAGCGCGCCAACGGCTCACCACTGCGCATCATGATGCTGCTGATGGTGGTGATGGCGCTCGCCTCGGCCATACTGCCCAACGTCGTCTCGGTATTGCTTATCGCGCCGGTCACCTTGCTGGTCTGCGATGCTCTGGACGTCAACCCGGTACCGCTATTGCTGGCCGAGGTGTTCGCCTCCAACGTCGGCGGCGCGGCGACACTGATCGGCGACCCGCCGAACATCATCATCGGCGCCCGCAAGTCCCTGTCCTTCAACGCCTTCCTGGTGAACATGGCCCCGATCGTCGTGATCGTGATGCTGGTCCTGCTGGCCGTGACGCCGGTGTTGTTCCGCGGCCTTTCGGCCGTCAGCGCCGAGAGAGTCGCTGACGTCATGTCGCTGCAAGAGAGTGACGCGATCCGAGATCGTCGGCTGCTCATCAGGTGTGGCGTTGTCATGGTGGTGGTATTGACCGGGTTCATCGTCTCCCCGGCTATCCACATCGCGCCGTCCCTGGTCGCACTGCTGGGCGCCGGCGTTCTCATTCTGACCTCACGGTTGGAACAGTCCGAGTACACGTCCAACGTCGAATGGGACACCCTGCTGTTTATGGTTGGCCTGTTCATCATGGTCGGCGGCCTGTTCAAAACTGGGGTTATCAAGATGTTGGGCGAGCTGGCAGCCGACTTCACTGGCGGGAACGTCTTAGTGACGACGATGCTGATCCTGGTTATTTCCACACTGGTGTCCGGTTTTATCGACAACGTCCCCTATGTGGCCACGATGACGCCGATCGTCAGCCACCTCGCCTCGACGATCACCGGACCACACCACCACCACGTCTTGTGGTGGTCGCTGGCACTCGGCGGCGACCTGGGTGGCAACCTGACCGCGGTCGGATCCAGCGCCAATATCGTCATGCTCGGCATCGCGATGCGATCCGGCCACCCCATCTCTTTTGGCGAATTCACCCGCAAGGGCATTGTGGTCACCACCATCTCCACCGTGCTCTGTGCGGTCTACTTGTGGCTGCGGTACTTCGTTCTTGCGTAGTCGTCAGCGGGTCAACAGCGCGACGCACTCGGTGTGATGGGTCAGCGGGAACGAGTCGAACACCGAGATCTTCTCGACCGCATAGCCGTGCTGTCGATACAGACCGATGTCGCGCGCGAATGATGCGACCTCACAACCGATATGCACCACCCGCGACACCTCGGCCGCGGCCAGCAGGTCGATAACGTCACGTCCGGCGCCGGCGCGCGGCGGATCCAGCACCGCCACATCGGCACCGCGGGTTTGACTGGCCAATGCCCGTCGCACCGAATCGGTGACCACACTCACCTGCGCGAGATCGGCCAATGCTGCGCGCGCCGCCCGCGACGCAGCCCGTGAGCTGTCGACACTTACCACGTGCCCGGCCTCCCCCACCGCGTCAGCGAGCACCGCGGCGAAAACCCCGACGCCACCGTAGAGATCCCAGGCGGTCATGCCCGGGCCCGGTTGAGCCCAGTCACCCACCAGTGCGCTGTAAATCCGTGCCGCGTCGCGATGGGCCTGCCAGAAAGCCGTCACCGGTACCTGCCAGCTATGCCCACCCGCCCGCTGCATCCCCTGGTGGCTGCCCTCGACCACCTCCGTCGAGGTTCGTCGGCGTGCGCGCGCAGTGCACACCACATGCCGCTGATCGTCGTCGTCGATAACGACGTGCAGCTGGGCGCCGGGCGGCCACGCGGTGTGAGCAAGACCGTCGGTCATCCCGGCCGGCAGTTGACCGCAATTGAGATCGGCGACCAGCTCATCGCTGTGGTAGCGATGAAATCCGGCACGGCCGTCAGCGCCGACGTCAAGCCGGACCCGGGTTCGCCATCCGGTCGGGCCGACCGGTGAGAGCGGTTCGACCATTCCGCCCCACTGGTAATTGCCAAGGCGGGCAAGCTGATTGGATACTACTTCGGCTTTGAGGGCGCGCGCGGCCGTCGGCTCGACGAATGCCAGATCGCAGCAACCGGCACCCTCCACCCCGGCGATCGGGCATAGCGACGCCCTACGGT
>NZ_JBAPPI010000059.1:0-12685 GCF_049280035.1 Mycobacterium sp.
GCCGAGTGGCACGTTGTTGGAGATCGCGGCGATCGACTCGGCGTCGCCGTAGAAGAGCTCCGACTGTTCGGTCTCGACCATGCCGACCACGCAGGCGTTCACCCGCACCTTGGGTCCCCATTCCACCGCCAGCGTCTGCGTCAGGTTCTCCAGGCCCGCCTTGGCCGCACCATATGCTCCGGTGCCCGGGGAGGGTCGCCGGCCGCTGAGACTGCAGATGTTGACGATCGACCCGCCGCGCTCCTGGTTCTGCATCTTGTCGTTGGCGTGCTGGGAAACCGACAGCGCGCCAATCAGGTTGAGCTCGATGATCTTACGGTTGAACTTGGCGCTGGATTCCGCGGTCAGCACGTAGGGCGAGCCGCCGGCGTTGTTGACGACGACATCGAGACGGCCGTGCCGCTCGACAATCGCGTCAATCATCGCCCTGACCGCATCGTCGTCGCGGACATCGCATGAGTGAAACTCATACGGCAGGCCCTCGACCGCGCGCCGGGCACAGGTCACCACGGTGGCGCCCTGACCGGCGAAGACTGAGCTGGTGCCGGCGCCGACCCCCCGAACGCCGCCGGTCACCAGAATGACCCGCCCGGCGAGGCCCAAGCTGATCGCGGGGTCTCCTTCGGCGTGAGTCACTGTGCTAGCTTACCAAGCAAGTGCTTGCTTAGGTAAATCGTCCCCCAGGAAGTGGCCGAGGATCTCGATGACAATCACGTCACGCACCGCCGAACCGGGGATCGTCGCGGTCACCGTCGACTTTCCCCCTGTCAACGCCATCCCCTCGAGCGGCTGGTTCGAACTCGCCGACGCGCTGACCGCAGCCGGCGCCAACCCTGACACGCACGCGGTGATCCTGCGGGCCGAGGGCCGCGGCTTCAATGCCGGAGTGGATATCAAAGAGATGCAGCGCACCGAAGGATTCGCCGCGCTGATCGATGCCAACCGCGGCTGCTTCGCCGCCTTCCGAGCGGTCTACGAGTGCGCGGTGCCGGTGATCGCCGCAGTCAATGGCTTCTGCGTCGGCGGCGGCATCGGTTTGGTGGGCAACGCCGACGTGATCGTGGCCTCCGAGGACGCGACCTTCGGGCTGCCCGAGGTCGAACGCGGCGCGCTGGGTGCGGCCACCCACCTGTCCCGGTTGGTGCCACAGCACATGATGCGGCGACTGTTCTTCACCGCGGCCACCGTGGACGCCGCTACCCTGCACCACTTCGGCTCGGTGCATGAGGTGGTGCCGCGTGAGGAACTCGACGAAGCCGCGCTGCGGGTGGCGCGTGACATCGCTGCCAAGGACACCCGGGTGATCCGCGCGGCCAAGGAGGCGCTGAACCTCATCGACGTCCAGCGCGTCAACTCCAGTTACCGCATGGAGCAAGGCTTTACCTTCGAGCTCAATCTTGCCGGGGTTTCCGACGAGCACCGCGACGCGTTCGCCGGTACAACGAAGGGCAAGAAGCAATGACCGACAAGCGCACCACCCTGGACGACGCGGTCGCCCAGTTGCGCAGCGGCATGACGATTGGCATCGGCGGCTGGGGGTCGCGGCGCAAACCGATGGCGTTCGTGCGGGCCATGCTGCGCACCGACATCAAAGACTTGACTGTGGTCAGCTACGGCGGGCCGGATTTGGGACTGCTGTTCTCGGCGGGCAAGGTACGCCGCGTTTACTACGGGTTCGTCTCGCTGGACTCGCCGCCGTTCTATGACCCGTGGTTCGCCAAGGCGCGCACCAGCGGATCCATCGAGGCCCGGGAGATGGACGAAGGCATGCTGCGCTGCGGGCTGCAGGCAGCGGCACAGCGGCTACCGTTCCTGCCGATCCGCGCCGGGCTGGGCAGCTCGGTCCCGGACTTCTGGGAGGGCGAATTGCAAACGGTAGCCAGTCCTTACCCGGCGCCGGACGGCGGACAGGAAACGCTGATCGCGATGCCGGCGCTGCGCCTAGACGCGGCCTTTGTGCACCTCAATCTCGGTGACGCCCAAGGCAATGCCGCATACACCGGCATCGATCCCTACTTTGACGATCTGTTCTTGATGGCCGCCGACAAGCGCTACTTGTCAGTGGAGCGCGTCGTACCGACCGAGGAACTGGTCAAAGCGGTGCCACCGCAAGCCCTGCTGGTGAATCGGATGATGGTCGACGCCGTGGTGGAAGCGCCCGGCGGTGCACATTTCACAACGGCAGCACCGGATTACGGCCGAGACGAGAAGTTCCAGCGCCACTATGCCGAGGCGGCTTCAACGGACGAGGGTTGGCAGAAATTCGTGCAGACCTATCTTTCAGGCGGCGAAGTCGAATACCAGGCGGCCGTGCGCGCCTTCGCAGAGGAGGCGTCCAAGTGAGCACACGAGCCGAAGTCTGTGCGGTGGCCTGCGCCGAGTTGTTCAGAGACGCGGGCGAAATCATGGTCAGCCCGATGACCAACATGGCCTCGGTCGGCGCGCGGCTGGCACGATTGACCTTCTCCCCCGACATCCTGCTGACCGACGGTGAGGCGCAACTGCTGGCAGACACTCCTGCGCTGGGCGCCGCGGGAACCGTCGAGGGCTGGATGCCGTTCGGCCGGGTGTTCGAGACGCTGGCCTGGGGACGGCGGCATGTGGTGATGGGCGCCAATCAGGTTGACCGCTATGGCAATCAGAACCTGTCGGCGTTCGGTCCGCTGCAGCACCCGACCCGACAGATGTTCGGTGTTCGGGGTGCTCCTGGTAACGCCATCAACCACGCGACGAGCTATTGGGTCGGCAACCATTCCAAGCGCGTGTTCTGCGACACGGTCGATGTGGTCTGCGGTATCGGCTGGGACAAGGTCGACAAAGACAACCCAGCGTTCCGGTTCACTAACACGTACCGGGTGGTGTCCAATCTCGGGGTGTTCGACTTCGGCGGCCCGGACCATAGGATGCGGGCGCTGAGCTTGCACCCGGGTGTTTCGCCAGATGACGTCCGGGAGAACACCTCGTTCGAAGTGCACGGTCTCGATGAGGCAAACGAGACGAGGCTGCCCACCGACGACGAACTCCGCCTGATTCGCGAGGCCGTCGACCCTAAAGCATTGCGCGACCGAGAGATACGTTCATGAGATTGCGCACGCCACTCACCGAGCTAGTCGGTATCGAGCATCCGGTGGTGCAAACCGGAATGGGGTGGGTGGCCGGCGCCAGGCTGGTATCGGCGACCGCCAACGCAGGCGGGCTGGGCATCTTGGCCTCGGCCACCATGACTCTCAACGAACTGGCCACCGCGATCGGGAAGGTCAAGGCCGCCACCGACAAGCCGTTTGGTGTCAACATCCGCGCCGATGCCGGCGACGCGGCCGACCGGGTGGATCTGATGATCCGCGAAGGCGTCAAGGTCGCGTCATTCGCGTTGGCACCCAAGCAGGAGTTGATCGGCAAGCTGAAAGATGCCGGCGCGGTGGTGATTCCGTCGGTCGGTCTGGCAAAGCATGCCCGCAAGGTGGCCTCCTGGGGCGCCGACGCGGTCATCGTGCAGGGTGGCGAGGGTGGTGGCCACACCGGCCCGATCGCCACGACGTTGCTGCTGCCATCGGTGCTTGATGCGGTGAGCATCCCGGTCATCGCGGCTGGCGGGTTCTTCGACGGTCGCGGGCTGGCGGCAGCGTTGTCCTATGGTGCCGCCGGGGTTGCCATGGGCACCCGGTTTCTACTCACCTCGGATTCGACGGTGCCCGACGCGGTCAAGCAACGCTATCTGCAGGCCGGGCTGGACGGGACCGTCGTCACCACCCGCGTCGACGGCATGCCACACCGCGTATTGCGCACCGGGTTGGTTGAAAGACTTGAAAGCGGCTCGCGGGCACGGGGATTCACCGCGGCTGTGCGCAATGCCGCGAAGTTCAAGAAGATGTCGCAGATGACCTGGGCGTCGATGGTCCGCGACGGCGTGGCGATGCGTCACGGCAAGGAACTCACCTGGTCGCAAGTGGTGATGGCGGCCAATACCCCGATGCTGCTCAAAGCCGGCCTGGTCGAGGGTAATACCGACGCCGGCGTGCTGGCGTCCGGTCAGGTGGCCGGCATCGTCGAGGACCTGCCGTCGTGCGCGGAGCTGATCCAGACGATCGTCGCCGAGGCCGTCAAACACCTACAGGCCGCGACGGCCCTCGTGCAGTGACGGGTCGCCTGTAATCAGGACTCCACGACCATCAGTGTGTGCCCGGTCGGGTCGCGGAACCAGAACATCGGTGGAACCGGCTCGCCCATTCGCGACACCTGCGCATCGACGTCGACGCCGAGTTCCTTCATCGCCGCGTGGGTGGCGTCAATGTCGCTGGTGGTCAATGTGACACCGGTGTTGGTCGGCTGCACCGGCCCGCTGTCCGGCGGGGGCGGAGCAAGCGCGATGCCGGTCGCGCCCGCGGGTGGGTAAACCTCGATCCACCGGTAGCCGCCACCGAACGGCTGGTCGGTTCGCTTCTCGAACCCGAGCGACTCGTAGAACGCGACCGCCTTGTCCTGCTCGGCTGTCGGCACGCACACCAGGCTAATCGTCGTCAGGCCGGTCGTCGTGGTGGTCATCTTGCCCCTCCTGGTTGGTTGGTTACTGCATCAGCGCCGTAGGCCCGGGCGATGTCCTCGGAGCCGGCCCAGCGGCTATACGTCGGCGACTGAGGCCAGCCGTCCGGCGAATCCTGCCACTCTTCCTGGCGGCCGTATGGTAGTAGATCGATCAACGCGAACGAGTGACTCAGTTGTTCGGTCCCACGGCCATTGGTATGCCAGGTCCGGTAAACCTGATCCCCGTCGCGCAGAAAGACATTGACCGCGAACCCGCCGCCCGATGGAGCGCCGACGTCAGCACCGAACGAGCTGTTGGCGGTTGAGTACCAGGTCATCTGGTTTCCTACCCGTCGCTTGTACGCGAGCGCTTCGTCAATGGGTCCCTGCGTGACGATGACAAACCGGGCATCGTAGTTGTCCAAAAACTCCAGCCTGGTGAACTGTGAAGTGAAGCCGGTACACCCGGGACACTGCCACTCTTCACCGGGAAACCACATGTGGCTGTACACGATCAGCTGCGACTTACCGTCGAATATGTCGGCTAACCGCACCGGTCCATTCTCGCCTTCCAGAAGGTAATCCGGCATTGCGACCATCGGCAGCCGCCGTCGCTGCGCGGCGATCGCGTCGAGCTGGCGGGTGGCCGCCTTCTCCAGGACGCGAAGTGCATCCAGTTCGCGCTGCCAGGCCTCTTGGTCCACGACGGGTGGCAATCCTGCGGTTTTCACCGAAATCCTCCGTTACGATGTTCACGGCGTCAACATTGGGTAATGTTCACACCGTACACTTCGACCCCGAGGAGGGTCAAGGGTTGACTGAGGCAAAGAGCGGTTACCACCACGGCGATCTGCGCGCGGCATTGATCGACGCCGGCCTTCAACTCACCCGGGTGGGTGGGCCGGAAGCGCTGACCATCCGGGAAGCGACTCGGCGAGTTGGGGTTTCGCCTAATGCCGCCTACCGTCACTTCGCCGACCGCGAGGCATTGCTACATGCCGTTGCGACCGCGATCCAGCATCGGATGACGGCGAGGATGCGGACCTCGGCGCGCCGGCGTGGCTCAAGTGAGCTGCTGCGGGCCGTCGGCGTCGGCTACATCAAGTTCGCGCTCGACGAGCCGGGGTGGTTCGCGGTCGCATTTTTCGGAGCCAGCCAATCCGACGAAACTGCGAGTGCCCCACCCTATCTGGCGTTGGTGGAGGCGCTCGACGCCATGGTGGATGCGGGGGCGCTGTCACCGGACCGACGCGACGGCGCCGAGTGGCCCTGCTGGTCGGCGGTGCACGGGTTCGCCGAACTGGCCCTGCGCGGACCGCTGCGCAGCGTAAGCCGGCGACAGGTCGATTGGCTAGCTCAGCGCACGGTCGACGACATCATCGCCGGCCTGTCTCGCGGCGAAAAGCGCGCCTGACGCCACACCAGCCCCTTACGCACCATCAGCTGGTCATGGACATCGTCTTGGAAACGAACCCATATGCGATATCAGCCGGACTGATATCACATATGGGTTGAAAACCGCAGACGGTACCAGCCCTTCAGCCAGGGACTGAAGGGTCTAGTGAGACATGTGTGCCGACCTAGCCGCTGTTGAGATTCCACGCCTCACGCTCGGGCGCGAGGATTACAGCCGTTCGATAATCGTGACGTTGGCAGTGCCGCCGCCTTCGCACATCGTCTGCAGGCCGTAGCGGCCACCGGTGCGCTCCAGCTCGTTGAGCATGGTGGTGAAAAGCTTTGCGCCGGTGGCGCCCAATGGATGACCGAGTGCGATCGCGCCGCCGTTGGGGTTGACCTTCTCGGGGTCGGCCTTGATCTCCTTGAGCCAGGCCAACACGACCGACGCGAACGCCTCGTTGATCTCGACCGTGTCGATGTCGTCGATGGACAGCCCGGTCTTCTCCAGTGCATAGCGGGTGGCCGGGATAGGCCCGGTCAGCATGAATACCGGGTCGGCGCCGCGGGCGCTGATGTGATGGATGCGAGCCCGCGGTGTGAGCTTGTGGTCCTTGACCGCCTGCTCGGACGCGAGCAGCACCGCACTGGCGCCGTCAGAGATCTGGCTGGCCACCGCCGCGGTCAACCGGCCACCCTCCGACAGCGTCTTGAGCGCGGCCATCTTCTCCAGCGACGTCTCCCGCGGCCCTTCGTCGATCCGGAAACCGTCCACGGCAATGATTTCGTTGTCGAAGTGTCCGCCCCGGATCGCGGCCAGCGCCCGCTCGTGACTGGTCAGCGCGAACTGCTCCATCTCCTCGCGGGACAGGTTCCACCGTTCGGCGATCAACTCCGCGCCGCGGAACTGCGAGATCTCCTGATCGCCGTAGCGGTGCAGCCAATTCTTCGACTCGTTAGTCGGCGAGGTGAACCCGAGCTCCTTGCCGACCACCATCGCCGACGCGATCGGGATCTGGCTCATGTTCTGCATGCCGCCGGCCAGGATCAGATCGGCGGTGTTGGCCATGATCGCTTGCGCGCCAAAGGAAATCGCCTGTTGGCTAGAACCGCATTGCCGGTCGACGGTTACCACGGGCACCTCTTCGGGATAGCCCGCGGCGAGCCAAGCGTTGCGACCGATGTTGCCGGCCTGCCCGCCGATCGCGTCGACGCATCCGACCACCACATCGTCAACGGCCGCCGGGTCGACGTCGATCCGCTCGAACAGCCCGTGAAATGCGGCCACCCCCAGGTCGATCGGATGCACACCGGCCAGCGATCCGTTGCGCTTACCAACGGCGGTACGCACCGCATCCACAACGTATGCCTCTGTCATATGCGTCGCTCCTCCTCATCACTTCGTTCTGCATCGTCGCCGACGCGTGTCATTTCAGACTCCTTCTTTGGTGATTCCGCCTAGGACGATAGCGAGATACTGCCGACCCACCTGCTCGGCGGTAAGCGGTCCGCCGGGCTGATACCAGCGCACCGACACCCAGGTGGTGTCGCGAATGAAGCGGTAAACCAGGTCGACGTCGAGATCCGGTCGGAAATAACCTTCTTCGATGCCCTGGTGCAGCACGTCGACCCACATCTTGCGCTGCTGCTTGTTCATGTCCTCGATGTAGGAGAACCGCGGCTGGGCCAACAGCCGCTTGGCCTCATCCTGATAGATGACGACCTGGGCGTGCCGGTGCTCGATCGCGTCGAACGACGCCAGGAACAGCCCCTTGAGCCGCTCCAGCGGATTTGGCTGGCTGTCGATGATCTCCTGGTACCGGTCGAACAGCCAGTCCAAGAAGCTGTGCAGCAGCTCATCGACCATCTCTTCTTTGGACGCGAAGTGGTGATACAGGCTGCCCGACAAAATGCCGGCACCGTCGGCGATGTCGCGGACCGTGGTCGCGCGCAGGCCGCGTTCGGCGAACATCGTCGCCGCCAGTGCCAACAGCTCGTCGCGCCGGTTCATGGGTGTTGACTCGATACCGAAATCACTTCTCCAGTCAGGTAACTGGAGTAGTCGCTGGCTAGAAATGCGATCGTCGCCGCTACTTCCCACGGCTGGGCCGCACGTCCGAACGCCTCCCCGGCCGACAGCCGGTCGAGTAGATCTGCCGAGGTGGTCTTGTCCAAGAACTTGTGCCGGGCGATGCTCGGCGATACCGCGTTGATCCGCACTCCGTATTCCACGGCCTCGATGGCGCTGCACCGGGTCAATGCCATCACCCCGGCTTTGGCTGCCGCATAGTGCGATTGCGAGTGCTGGGCACGCCAGCCAAGCACGCTGGCGTTGTTGACGATCACCCCGCCGTGGTCGGCGTCGCGAAAGTAGCGCAACGCGGCCCGGGTAGCGCGAAAGACCGACGTTAGCGTGACGTCGAGCACGCGGTCCCATTCCTCGTCGGTCATATCGGCCACCGGAGTTTGGCCGCCCAGCCCGGCGTTGTTGACCAGCACGTCGATTCGGCCCATCCGCGCGTGGGCCGACGCGATCAGCGCGTCGACTTGTGCCGAGGACGTCACATCGCAGAGCACGTGCTCGACGCGGCCCAAACCCAGCGCCGACAGTTCCTGGGCCGTCTCGCCAAGGCGTTGCTCGTGGTGGTCGGAGACGACGACGTCAGCGCCTTCGGCCAGTGCCCGCCGAGCAGTGGCCGACCCGATGCCGGTGCCGGCTGCCGCCGTGACGATCACGACCTTGCCGGTCAGAAGTCCGTGTCCGGCAACCTCTTTCGGCGCGACCGCTAACGTCATCTAGCCTCCCGGGGTAAGCCGAGCACCCGCTCGGCGATGATGTTTCGCTGAATCTCGTTCGAGCCGCCGTAGATGGTGTCCGCGCGGGTGAACAGATAAAGCCGTTGCCACTCGTCGAAATCCCCGCTGTCTAACACCAGGCCCGCTTTACCCTGCACGTCCATCGCGATCTCACCGAGCTCACGATGCCAATTGGCCCACAACAGCTTTGAGACGTTGTCTTGTCCGGGCTGCTCGACGTCCATGGTCGCCAGCGCATATGAGCGCATCGCCCGCAGGCCGGCCCACGAGCGGGTCAGCCGTTCGCGGATCAGCGGATCGTCGGCGGCGCCGGTGCGTTTGGCGAGTTCCACCACGCCATTGAGCTCACGCGCGTAGATGATCTGTTGACCCAGTGTGGAAACACCGCGCTCGAAGGTCAGCGTTCCCATCGCGACCCGCCAGCCGTCACCGGGTGCGCCGACCACCAGGTCGGCATCGGTGCGGGCGTCATCAAAGAACACCTCGTTGAATTCCGAGTCACCCGTCAGCTGCACGATCGGGCGGATCTGCACCCCGGGCTGGTCCAGCGGCACCAGCAGATACGACAACCCGGCATGGCGCTTCGAGCCTTTCTCGGTGCGTGCCACCACAAAACACCATTGCGCCCAGTGCGCCAGCGACGTCCACACCTTCTGCCCGTTGATCACCCACTCGTCGTCGTCGCGCACCGCGGTGGTGGACACGTTGGCGAGATCGCTGCCGGCACCCGGCTCGGAGTACCCCTGACACCACAGCTCGGTGACGTCGAGGATTCGGGGCAGAAACCGGTGCTGCTGCTCGGGCGTGCCGAAGGCGATCAGCGTCGGCCCAAGCAGTTCCTCACCGAAGTGGTTGACCTTCGCCGGCGCGTTGGCAATCGCGTACTCCTCATAAAACGCGACCCGATGCGCGACGGACAGGCCCCGGCCGCCGTGCTCGACCGGCCAGCCCAAACAAGTCAGGCCCGCTTCCGCAAGATGCCGGTTCCAGGCCCGCCGCTCTTCGAAAGCCTCGTTCTCGCGACCCGGCCCACCGAGTCCCTTGAGCGCGGCGAATTCACCGACCAGGTTCTCGGCCATCCAGTCGCGTACCTCAGCCCGGAACTCCTCGACGCCCTGCACCCCTGTAGGCTAACCTACCAAGCACTTGCTTTGTTAGGAGCATGCATCGATGCCAAGCGATCCGCAGACCATTCCTGCGGTTTTGGACCGCATCGCGCGTGAGCTTCCCGACCACAATGCGCTGGTCACCCAGGATCGCATCCTCACCTTCGCCGAGCTGCGCGACGAGGTGCGCCGGGCCGCCGCGGCGATGATTCAGCTCGGCGTGCACCCGGGCGAGCGGGTGGCAATCTGGTCGCCAAACACCTGGCACTGGGTGGTTGCCTGCCTGGCCGCCCACTACGCCGGCGCCACCGTGGTACCCCTCAACACCCGCTACACCGCGGCCGAAGCCACCGATATCCTGGTTCGCACCGGCGCGCCACTGCTGGTGGCGATGGGAGAGTTCCTCGGCACGGACAAGACCGCCGATCTCGACCGGGCTGCGCTGCCCGATCTTCGTCACATCGTGCGGGTGCCCGTAGATGCCAACGACGGAACGTGGGACGAGTTCATCGCGGCTGGCTCCGACCTCGCGGCGGCCGACGCTCGCGCCACGGCGGTCCGCCCCGACGACGTCTCCGACGTCCTGTTCACCTCTGGCACCACCGGCCGCAGCAAAGGCGTGCTCTGCGCGCACCGGCAATCGCTGTCCGGTTCGGCGGCGTGGGCCGCCTGCGGCAAGATCACCAGCGACGACCGCTACCTGTGCATCAACCCGTTCTTCCACAACTTCGGCTACAAGGCCGGGATCCTGGCCTGCCTGCAGACCGGCGCCACGCTGATCCCGCAGCTGACCTTCGATCCCGAGCAGGCGATGCGCGCGGTCGCCGAGCACCGGATCACGGTGCTGCCCGGACCGCCGACCATCTACCAGACGCTGCTCGATCATCCCGCCCGCGGCGGCTACGACCTGACCTCGCTGCGCTTCGCGGTCACCGGCGCGGCCACGGTGCCGGTCGTGCTGATCGAACGGATGCAGGCCGAACTCGACATCGACATCGTGTTGACCGCCTACGGCCTGACCGAGTGCAACGGGTTTGGCACCATGTGCCGCGCCGACGACGACGCCGTCACGGTGGCCACCACGTGCGGACGGCCGATCGCCGATTTCGAGCTGCGGATCAACGGAGCCCAAGGCGGGGAAACAGGAGAGGTGCTGCTGCGCGGGCCCAACGTGATGCTCGGTTACCTCGACGACCCGCAAGCCACCACGGACACCGTCGACGCCGACGGCTGGCTGCACACCGGCGATATCGGAAAGCTGGATGCCGCGGGCAATCTCCAGATCACCGACCGGCTCAAGGACATGTACATCTGCGGCGGTTTCAACGTCTACCCGGCCGAAGTGGAGCAGGTGCTCGCCCGCCTGGACGGTGTGCTGGACTGCGCGGTGATCGGCGTGCCCGACGAGCGGCTCGGTGAGGTCGGCCGGGCATTCCTGGTGACGCGACCCGGATCCGGGCTCGACGAGCAAACGGTGATCGCGTACAGCCGTGAGTACTTAGCGAACTTCAAAGCCCCCCGTTCGGTGAGGTTTGTCGACACGCTGCCGCGTAACGCCGGCGGCAAGGTAGTCAAACCGCTACTGCGAGAGATGCCGTGATGGACCTGGATTTCGACGACGACACCCTGACATTGCAGCGGGAGGTGCGTGAGTTTCTCGCTGCGCACCGGGAATCGTTCCCGACGCTGTCCTATGACACCGCCGAGGGTTTCGAACAACACCGGCGTTGGGACAAGGTGCTTTTCGATGCCGGTCTGTCGGTCATCACCTGGCCACGCAAGTACGGTGGCCGCGACGCGACCCTGCTGCAGTGGGTGGTCTTCGAAGAGGAGTACTTCCGGGCCGGTGCCCCCGGCCGGGCCAGCGCCAACGGCACCTCGATGCTGGCGCCGACGTTGTTCGCACACGGCACCGAGGAGCAGCTGGATCGCATTCTGCCCAAGATGGCCAGTGGCGAGGAGATCTGGGCGCAAGCCTGGTCGGAACCCGAGTCCGGCAGCGACCTCGCCTCGCTGCGCTCGACGGCAACCCGCACCGACGGCGGCTGGCTACTCAACGGCCAAAAGATCTGGAGCTCGCGAGCCCCGTTCGGCGACAGAGCTTTCGGATTGTTCCGCTCTGACCCCGAAGCGGAGCGCCACCGCGGGCTGACGTATTTCATGTTCGACCTCAAAGCGGACGGGATCACCGTGCGGCCGATCGCCCAGCTGGGCGGCGACACCGGGTTCGGCGAGATCTTCCTCGACGACGTGTTCGTGCCCGACGCCGACGTGATCGGCGAAGCGCACGACGGATGGCGGGCCGCGATGAGCACGTCGAGCAACGAACGCGGCATGTCGCTGCGCAGCCCGGCGCGCTTCCTTGCCGCTGCCGAGCGCCTGACAGAACTGTGGAAGGCAAACGGCGACAGCGCTTTCGGTGATCAGGTCGCCGATGCGTGGATCAAGGCGCAGGCCTACCGGCTGCACACCTTCGGTACTGTGACCCGGCTGGCCAACGGTGGCGAGCTGGGCGCCGAGTCCTCGGTGACCAAGGTGTTCTGGTCCGACCTGGACGTCGCGGTGCACCAGACCGCGCTGGACATCCGCGGTGCCGATGCCGAGCTGGCCGGCTCGTGGACCGATGGGTTGCTGTTTGCGCTCGGCGGCCCGATTTACGCCGGCACCAACGAGATTCAGCGCAATATCATCGCCGAGCGGCTGTTGGGGCTGCCCCGGGAAAAAAGGTGAGATGCTGTGTTTTTTGACGTTGACGCGCAACAGCGCGATTTCGCGGCCAGTATCGACGCGGCGCTCGCGGCGGCCGATGTGCCGAGCGCAGTGCGCGCCTGGGCCGGCGGTGACAC
>NZ_JBAPPI010000060.1:0-5610 GCF_049280035.1 Mycobacterium sp.
AGAAGGACGAGGCCGTCAAGGGCACCGTCATCGAGGTCGTCAAGGGTGGCTTGATCCTCGACATCGGCTTGCGCGGCTTCCTGCCCGCCTCGCTGGTCGAGATGCGCCGCGTTCGGGACTTGCAGCCCTACATCGGCAAGGAAATCGAAGCCAAGATCATCGAGTTGGACAAGAACCGCAACAACGTGGTGCTGTCCCGCCGGGCCTGGCTCGAGCAGACCCAGTCCGAGGTCCGCAGCGAGTTCCTCAACCAGTTGCAGAAGGGCGCCATCCGCAAGGGTGTGGTGTCGTCGATCGTCAACTTCGGCGCGTTCGTCGATCTCGGCGGGGTCGACGGTCTGGTGCACGTCTCCGAGCTGTCCTGGAAGCACATCGACCACCCGTCCGAGGTGGTCCAGGTCGGCGACGAGGTCACCGTCGAGGTGCTCGACGTCGACATGGATCGCGAGCGGGTTTCGTTGTCGCTCAAAGCAACTCAAGAAGACCCGTGGCGGCACTTCGCCCGCACACACGCCATCGGCCAGATCGTGCCGGGCAAGGTCACCAAGCTTGTTCCGTTCGGCGCGTTCGTGCGCGTCGAGGAGGGCATCGAAGGTCTGGTGCACATCTCCGAGCTGGCCGAGCGGCACGTCGAGGTGCCCGACCAGGTGGTTGCCGTCGGTGACGACGCGATGGTCAAGGTCATCGACATCGACCTGGAACGGCGCCGGATTTCGCTGTCGCTCAAGCAGGCCAATGAGGACTACACCGAGGAGTTCGACCCGGCCAAGTACGGCATGGCCGACAGCTACGACGAGCAGGGCAACTACATCTTCCCGGAGGGCTTCGACGCCGAAACCAACGAATGGCTCGAGGGTTTCGACACACAGCGCACCGAATGGGAAGCCCGCTACGCCGAGGCCGAACGTCGGCACAAGATGCACACCGCGCAGATGGAGAAGTTCGCCGCAGCCGATGCCGCCGCTGCCGAGCGGCCGCAGGCCAACGGCTCATCGGGCGAAGAACAGGAGAGCGGCGGGTCGCTGGCCAGCGACGCGCAACTCGCCGCCCTGCGGGAGAAGCTCGCCGGTAGCGCCTAACTAAGGCATGCTTCGGATCGGGCTGACCGGCGGTATCGGCGCCGGTAAGTCGGCGGTGTCGGCCACGTTTTCGCAGTGCGGCGGGGTCGTCGTTGACGGTGACGTAATCGCCCGCGAGGTGGTCGAGCCCGGCACCGAAGGATTGGCCGCGCTCGTCGACGCGTTCGGCGACGACATTCTGCTGCCTGACGGCGCGCTGAACCGTCCGGCGTTGGCTGCCAAGGCATTCAGCAGCGACGAGACCCGGGCCACCCTCAACGGAATCGTTCATCCTCTGGTTGGTAAGCGTCGCGCCGAGCTGATCGCCGCCGTGCCGGAAGATTCGGTTGTGGTGGAAGACATTCCGCTGCTGGTGGAGTCCGGGATGGCGCCGTTGTTCCCGTTGGTCGTCGTGGTGTACGCCGACGCGGAACTGCGGGTGGCGCGCCTGGTCGAACAGCGCGGCATGGCTGAGGACGACGCCCGCGCCCGCATCGCCGCGCAGGCTGCCGACGACCAACGTCGCGCCATCGCCGATGTCTGGCTGGACAATTCGAGCACCCCGGATGCGTTGACCAAGCGAGCTCGTGAGGTGTGGGACAGGCGCATCATGCCGTTCGCGGCCAATCTCAGTGCTGGCCAAGTTGTTCGCCCACCTGTCCGGCTGGTGCCCGCCGATCCGGCCTGGGCCGATCAGGCTGCGCGCATCCTCGCGCGCCTCAATGCCGCTTGTGGGGCAAAGGCGTCGCGGGTCGACCACATCGGTTCCACCGCCGTTCCCGGACTGGATGCGAAGGATGCCATCGACATTCAGGTCACCGTCGAATCCCTCGCGGTGGCAGACGAACTCGCCGCCGCCCTACGGTCGGCAGGTTATCCACGCATCGACGACGTCAGCAGCGACGTCGCCAAGCTCGACGCCCGCAGCACTGCAGAACGCTACGACCACAGTGGCGATCGGACGTTGTGGCACAAGCGGCTTCACGCGTCGGCGGATCCCGGACGCCCGACATTCGTCCATCTGCGGGTGGACAGCTGGCCCAATCAGCAATTCGCCCTGCTGTTCGTCGACTGGCTGAAAGCGAATCCCGACGTCCGCGACGAGTACCTGGCCGTCAAACGCCATGCGGAGCAGGCAGCATCCCCGGACGGAGACACCGAACGCTATCTGGCCGTCAAGGAGCCATGGTTCTCAGAGGCATACCGCCGGGCGTGGGACTGGGCCGACAAATCAGGTTGGCGGCCGTAGGCCTAGGGATTGGGCAGCGGGCCGCCGCAGGGCAGTACGCCGTTCATTGGATCGGTGCTACCTGGCGTCGGTTGGACGAACTGATCGACTTGGGTGGCGACGTTGTCGTCCACGTCGATCTCGCAGTGCACCTTCGCTGCATAGGGCCACCGGACCGACACTTGCATCCCGGCTTGCTTGGGGTCCGCCAGCACAGTGTTGGCCTCAAATGCGTTGCCGGGCATCGAGCTCAACTGAGCGGTGTTGGTTTGGTTGTCGTTGGTCACGAAGGTGGCCTGGCTGCCGGGGGCCACTCCGTCGACCCGGGCAATATAGGTGATGTTGTGCAGGTCGGCCCGCGCGGTTGCGGGAGTTAACTGCGAGCTGATAGCAGCGCCGGTCAAGGCGACGATCGCGATCCATCTGTGCATGGCAGAGCTCATGAATGCAGAGATTACGCGACCGGTTTTTTCCCGGCACTTCGTTGCCGGCAACCGCTACTCCGAGTCGGGCAGGCCGGCGAGGTAGGTCACGACAAGTCGTCGAGCGTGCGGCCGGACAACACCGATTCCGGCTGGGTTTGAACCGGATTCCGCCGGGCGTCGGCGTCTCTGCGCTTGATCAGCAGCCACGTCTCGTCCTCACCTTCCCGAATCCGGGTCAGTGCATAACCGCCGTGCAGCTTCTCGCCATTCAAGCGGAATGACAGGTGACCGCGGCCGAGGCATCTGGTCATTTCATATTCGGTCCGGTTGGCGTAAGTGCCGTAGTCCCAGACAATGACCTCACCGGCTCCATACTCGCCGTCCGGAATCACTCCCTCGAACTCTGCGTATTCCAACGGTTGATCCTCGGTGCGACGTGCCATTCGCCTGACCTTCGGATTTGTCGACGGCCCCTTGGGGATCGCCCAGGACACCAGCACGCCGTCGATCTCGAGGCGAAAGTCGTAGTGGTCGCTGCGCGCCGCATGGTGCTGGATGACGAAACACGGTCCGTTGCCGGAACGGCGGGCTCCCCGGCGGCGTCGCTGTCGTCCGCGTGGTTCAAGGCTGTTGCCTGACCGCCGCTTGCGTCGATAGTCGCTCAAACCCATGCCTCAGGGTTACCCGCTTCCGCGCAGGGAAACTCTGGGGTCCCAGCGCATGGCTCGGTCGCCGCTGACCACGGAGAGCTTGCGTTTGTGCCGCACATCACAAGATGACGTTTGCCGCGGCGTCGTTCGGGTTATTTGACATATGTATGAGAGGAGCCCGTGATGACTGTTTGGCTATGGATTGAAATCGCGTTTGCCATCGTCGTGGTGGTCGCCACGGTGATCGCCGCCGTAACTGTGATTAGCAGTCGCAGAAAAACTGAGCGACTCAAACAGCACTACGGCAGCGAGTACGAGCGCCTGGTGTCCGACACCGGAAGCGAGAAAGCTGCCAAGCGAGAACTCACCACGCGAGAACGCAACCGAGACAAGCTCGACATCGTCCCGTTGACCCCTTCGGCCTTGTCAGATTTCACCGCCCGCTGGCTAGAGGTGCAGAACGGGTTCGTGGACAACCCCGCCTCCGCCGTTAGCGTCGCCGATCGTTTGGTGACTGAGGTGATGCGCCAACGAGGTTATCCCGTAGACGATTTCGAGCAGCGGGCCGCAGACATCTCGGTAGACCACCCGCAGATCGTCGATGACTACCGCGCCGCCCACGGCATCCATATGTCGCAACATGAAGTCAGCACCGAGCAGCAGCGGAAGGCATTCGTGCACTATCGGGCACTGTTCGACAAGTTGCTCGAGACCACGACCGACAACGACGCTTCACAGGAGGCAACCGCATGAGCACCCATGAACAGTCAATTACCGATTCGCGCGATGCGCCCCCGACAATGGACGAGACCGCCTCCGTTACGCCCGAGCCGGCGCCCGTTGCCGAGACAACGGCGCCTAGTGCCGAGGCCCCCGCGGCGGAGCCGCCGGGCGCGGAACACGAATCGTCAGCCGACGAAGTGCTTTTTGCCGGCAATGATCTCGCGGAGCTGCGTGCGCGGTGGGCCGGCGTTCAGGCGGCCTTCGTCGACGATCCCAAAGAGTGCGTTCAGAAGGCGGACGCCTTGGTCTCCGATCTGGTCGACCAGCTCACGACTGGATTCGCCCAGGCGCGCTCGCGCCTGGAAGGGCAGTGGTCTCGCGGCGAGGCGGCATCGACCGAAGACCTACGCCTGGCTCTGATGCACTACCGCGAATTTTTCGAGCGCTTGCTTGCCGTTTAAAGTGGCTGTACTGCAACATGTTTCGATGATCAGCGCCACACGAGCCGCATGCCGTTGCCGGCCAGCCAGGCATTGAGGTCGTAGTCATTACAGGCGAGGCCGTCGACGGCGGCGACCGCCCGCCGCATCGCCTGCTCGCCGACCTCGGGAGTCAGCAGGCCGTAGCGGACCGCCTCCAGCAGCTCGTCGACGTCGGCCAATTCCGCGCCCCGGCCGGTGCGGATCTCGAGGTCGAGGTAATGGTCTTGGGAACGCCACACGACCGGGCCGGGCGTGTACTCGCCGACGTCCAGGTAATAGTCGTGGTCGCGTTCGTGGCCGGGGTTGAAGTGAAAAACCGTGGCGCGCAAACCCAGCGAAGGCAGCAACCACGACTCGAGGTAGTGGAACTGTGCGCGGCCCGGCGTCGGGCGGGCCAGGTAGAGGCCCCACGGACGCACGATGTACTCATCCACCGCCCGCACGATGCCTTTGGGATCGGTGTTGGTGCGGGCGTCTAGGTCGAATGTCTCGTGCTTGGGCGGATGGATGACGTCACCTGACCGGGATCAGCGGCGGAGCCGGATCTTCCAGCGCACGAAGCCGGCGTAGAACACGGCCAGCGCGGCCAGCATGCCCATGTCGAACAACCAGATTTTCCGCGTGTGCTGCCAGAACCGGTCCTGGGGGAGCAGCGAACCGGGTACTAGATGCCGGACGTCGACCGTCGACGACGCCGCGGCGTAGCCCCAGCGCGCCGGCATCAGCCAGGACAGCTGGTCGAGCCCCAGCCGGCCGGTCACCGGGACCATTCCGCCGCACAGCACGAGCTGGGCCATCACCGCCACCACGAACAGCGGCATGATCTGCTCGCTGGACCGAACCAGCGACGAGATGGCCAGGCCGAGGATCGCCGAGGCGACACATGTTGCGGCGACCGTCGCGAACAGCTCGACGGTGGCGGCGAGGTTGGAGTGTCCGAGCAGCACCGCCCCTCGGGTCGGCATGCCCTTTCCGATCATCACGATCGCGGTGATAATCGCCGATTGCAGGATCGCGAACCCGCAGAACACCGCGGTCTTGGCG
>NZ_JBAPPI010000061.1:0-2678 GCF_049280035.1 Mycobacterium sp.
GGTCCGCCGACCACCCGTGATGATCCCGGCTGGCGTGCCCGGCGCGCACGAGCTCGCAGCCCGTCGCCTGTGCAGCTGCCGCGGTGGCTTCTTCCAGCCGTGCGCCGACATGACGACCAAGATCGGCGTCCGTCGTAGACAACGGCGGCGCCGGCGCTCCATCCGGCGGCAGCAGGGTCAGGTAGTCGACGAACACCACTCGAGCCCGCGGCGCGCGGCGGCGCACAGCGGTGCCGACCGCACGCAACGAGTCGCCCACGCCGTCGAGCGCCTGCTCACGCGCGTCGCGGTCAAATAATGTCCCGATTGCCGGCAATAACCGGGCCGGCCGGGGCAACCTCGCGGCCATCAGCAACGGGACATATCCGACGTCGTTGCCGCCGATGGTGATGGTGACCAGCTCTTCGGAGCCGTCCAGCGCCTCGATTTGCGGTCGCGCTCCGCGCTGACGCTCGGCCAGCACGTGCGCGGTGGTGGCACCGGAAAACGTGACGTCGAGCAGGTTGAGGTTCCGTTGTTCGGCGACCAGGTGGGCGTAGTTGCGCGCCGACCGGCCGGAACCGAACGGCGCGCCCGGCGCACCGGGCCGGATCCCGGGACCGGCCGCCATCGAACTGCCGAGCGCCACATACCGCCCGCTCATAGGGTCGGGCTCGACGCCTGCGCCCAGAACCGCTTGGGAATCCGCCCCGCGCGACGGGCCAGATAACCGGCGGTGACTGCGGCGGCCATCGCCACGGCCATCGCGGGCGGGTCGGTGGCCCGGGTCACCGCAGTCGCCAACAGCACTGCGTCACATCCCAACTCCATCGCCAGCGCGGCGTCACTGGCGGTCCCGATACCGGCGTCGAGGACAACGGGGACGCCGGCCTGGGCGACGATCATCTCGATGTTGTGCGGGTTGGCGATGCCCAGACCCGTGCCGATCGGCGAGCCCAGCGGCATCACCGCCGCGCAGCCGGTGTCCTCCAATCGTTTGGCCAGCACCGGATCATCGTTGGTGTATGGCAGCACCACAAACCCGTCGTCGACCAATTGCTCTGCGGCCCTGGCTAATTCGACGGCATCGGGCAGAAGCGTACGTTCGTCGGCGATGACTTCCAGCTTGATCCATTCGGTGCCCAGCGCTTCGCGGGCCAGCTGAGCGGTCAGCACCGCCTCCGCGGCGCCACGGCAGCCCGCGGTGTTGGGCAGCGGGGTGATACCCAGTCTGCTCAACAGGTCAAGGATGCCCGTGCCACCCTCCGCGTCCACCCGGCGCATTGCGACGGTGGTCAGCTCGGTGCCCGAAGCGATCAGCGCCTCCTCGAGGACGGCGAGGTTAGAAGCGCCGCCGGTGCCCATGATCAGCCGCGACGTGAAGCTGCGCCCGGCGATTGTCAGTTTCGAATCAGCCACCCTGCACCGCCGTCACCACCTCGAGTTGTGCACCGTCGGAAAGAGTTGTCGTCCAAGCAGACCGTGGCAGCACCGCCTGGTCCACGGCCACCGCAATGCCGCGGTCGGGATAGCCCAGCGACTGCAGCAGCGCCGCGACGGTGGTCTGGTCATCGACCTCGAGTGGCTCGGCATTGAGACGAATAATCATCGATGAGCTCCAACCGGGATCAGTTCGGACACAATCTGTTCGGCAGTCCAAGGCGCCAGCAGGAAACCGGACCGGCCGTGACCGGCGGCGATCAGCGTGCGCACATCCAAACGTCCCACCAGCGGCAGGTTATCCGGTGTCATCGGGCGCAGGCCGGCGACACACTCCGCCAGCTCGTACTCGCCGAGCGCGGGCATCACCGTGCACGCATCGTCGAGCAGGTCACGCACACCGGATACGGTCGGAGCGGTATCGCGGCCATGCTCGTACTGGGTGGCGCCCACCACCACACCGTCGGTGCGCGGCACCAGGTACACCTGCCGCCCATGCACGCGAGCGCGAATTACCCGCTGTGGCAACGGCATACATCCTTTGCGCCAACGTAGCCGCAACACTTCACCTTTCACCGGCCGAATAGGCAGACCGGGCCATAATGTCGGGGCGTCGATGCCGTTGGCAATCACGACCGCATCAGCCTGCAGAGCACCCAGGTCACCTACCGGCCCATCCCATTCGACGCCGAGCTCCTCGCATGTCGCCGCCAGTCCCTCGAGCAGAGCGCGATTGTCCACCGCCAATTCGGTGGGTGCCCGGAAGCCATGCCGAATGCCTTGTGCCAGCATCGGTTCCACGTCGCGGGCAGCCGACTCCCAGACCACCGGGTGGCCTTGCGCGGACAGCCAGTCGGCGACCGTATGCAGGTCAGCGACATCAGCGCGGTCGACGGCGACCACCAACGACTCCCGCGCGGTGATCACCTGCTCAGGCAGCCCGTCGGTGAATCCGCCCTGCCGCCAGAGCCGCAGCGACTCCAGACCCAGCTGCAGCAACCGCTCCTCGCCGGGCCAGCCTTCGCTGTGCGGCGCCAGCATTCCGGCGGCCACCCACGACGCACCGGGCTGGCCGGACCGGTGCACCCGCACCGACCAACCGGCTTGGGCCGCGCGGCGTGCCACGGACAGCCCGATGACGCCGCCGCCGATGACGGCCAGCGTTCCCGAGTCCGGTGGCATCCTCGCTCCCTTCGCCGGCATGATCCGGATCAGGTCCGACGGTAAGGGCAGGCGCGCCCACTCTCAGACCCCGTACC
>NZ_JBAPPI010000062.1:0-1760 GCF_049280035.1 Mycobacterium sp.
ACTGGGCAGACGTCCGTCATCGACGTGTCGCTGCTGGCGGTCGGGGCGTGGGCCAACCAGTCCAGCGTCAACCTCGCCATGCTCTACGGCTGTCCGCTGCCGAAGATCGACCAGCGAACGCAGGCGCCGGGCAACCCGCTCACCGGTGCCTACCGGTGCTCGGACGGCCGCTTCATTCAGCTGTCGATGCTTCAGCCCACTCGGTATTGGACTCCCGTCTGCCGACTCCTCGGACTCGAGGCAGCTGCCGTGGACGAACGATTCGCCTCGCTCGAGTCGTTGGCGGCGCACGCCGACGAGGCCACCACGCTGCTTGCCGACGCGATCGCGTCGCGAACCTTCGAGGACTGCACGCGGCTGCTGAGTCTGCTACGGGGCCAGTGGTCTCCAGTGCAGGACGCCTGGGAGGTCGCCCACGACGAATCGCTGATCGCGAACGGGCGCATCGCCGACATCCGGGACACCCAAGGCAACGAACAGCGGTTGGTGGCGAACCCGGTGAAGTTCGATGAGGCGGCCGCTCACCTGACCCGGGCGCCGATGTTCGCCGAGCACACCGACGAGGTACTGCGGGAGCTCGGTATTGACGATCATGAGTTGATCGAGTTGAAGTTCGAAGGCGCCATCACCTGAGCGTCGGTCACGTCGACACTATTGACGGCGGCGGCGTGAATCCGGGGTTCGCCAACGCCGTTGCCATACCCGCTGCCGATCGGCCCTTGGCCCTCTCGCCAAACGGGTTTCTCCGACCCCCGTTACCGTTTGAGTTCCCAGCCCGCCCAGGTGCCGATCATGAAACGACCCGTCTCGCCGTTGCGCTGGTAATACCCCTGCGGATCAAACACTTTCGCCTCGGGGTAGCGCCAGTGCTGAGCGATCGAAGTGGCGATGCCGGTGGCCCGGATGATGCCGAACGAGAGGCCGTAGCCGACATAGACGACGCTCATCACCGCCCACGCGATTACGAACGCGCCTACGTATGGGCGTTTGGCGAATATCCTAGTGCGCCGCGCGACGGTCTCCGACCAGGTGCGTCCGGTGTCGTCGACCCACATCAGCGGCGCTGCGGCCGACAGCATGATGCCGAACAGCACGGCCTCCCAGATCAGGGGGAACTGGTAGGGCGTGCCGGTGAATATGGAGCCCCACGGAATGACCTGGGTGTAGGTGTAGAAGCCCATCCGCACAAACAATGCCTCCATGACACCGTCCCACCCGATGCAGATCGGTACTGACAGGGCCAGCACGGCGAGCTTGGGTCGGCGCATCAACCAAGATCCCAACGGAGCTTTGGCGGCGATCCGTCGGTAGACGGCAAGGGTGAACCAGGCCGGGATGAGAAAGAAGTAGCCGTAGCCGATGATGACTGCCCATGGCTCGACGGTCGGCGCGAGGTTGATCCAGAACCAGTCGACGTTGAAGTGGAACATCCGGGGGTCGTAGGCGGCGTACGGTGCCCAGTTCATGATGGGGTCTAGCCAGGTCAGACTGGTGGTGACCGCGACCATCAGCAGCGTGGGTGTGGGCTTTCCCCGGCGGCGTGACTGGGCGATCGCCGTTCCCCAGACCGCGAAGAACATCACCAGTGAGCCGACCTCGAAGAGCAGGTACCAGTTGGAGATACCCAGGAATTCGGTACGCGCCGGAACGAAGGATCCCTCGGCGCGGCCTACCCGGGTGCCCTCGACGCTACGACTCGAATTCAGGGCGGCAAAGACCACAGCGACGAGACCGACGGTGATGGCCACCCACGCCAGTGG
>NZ_JBAPPI010000063.1:0-5841 GCF_049280035.1 Mycobacterium sp.
CACCGGTGGCAATACCAGCTTCAACGGGTTCCCCGCGTTGGCGAGTTTTGTTGCCGAAGACAGCTTCTTGCCGCGCCCGCTGATGAAGCGCGGTCACCGGCTGGTGTTCTCCAACGGCATCATCACGTTGACCGTGCTGGCGGTGGCGTTGTTGATCGTCACAGGGGGATCGCTCAACGCGTTGGTGCCGTTCTATGCGATCGGGGTTTTCACCGGTTTCTCGATGGCCGGCTACGGGATGACCAAACACTGGCTGACCCATCGTGGGCCCGGTTGGCGATCCAAGCTGGTGATCAACCTCTCCGCGGGCCTCTTGTCGACGGTCGTGGTGGGCATCTTCGCGATCGCGAAGTTCACCGAGGGCGCCTGGCTGGTGGTGGTGGTCTTCCCGATTCTGGTGTTCGCCTTGATGCGGCTGAATCGGCAGTACCGCGCCGAGGCTTCCGTGTTGGAGATGTCACGCACCGAGCCTCCCGAGTTGGCCAAACATGACCGGCACCGGATCCTCGTTTTTGTGGACAGCGTCGACCTCGCCGAGGTCGAGGCGATGCGCTACGCCAAAGGGCTGCAGTCCGACGAGTTGGTCGCGGTGCATTTCGTGATGGACCCGGCCCATGCGGTGCGGTTGCACCGGCGCTGGCAGCACTTCGGGCACCGCACCGAGTTGCGGTTGGTCGAATGTCGGGATCGCAACTTGCTCCGGGGTGCCCAAGAGCTGGTATGCGAGGTCATGCGGGATCATCCGGACACCAAGGTGACGGTGCTGTTGCCGCGTCGAACGTATTCGGCATTACTGGGCCGGCTGCTGCATGACCGCACCGCCGACAAGATCGCCGCGGTGGTCAGCCGGATCCCGGACGCCAGTGCGCAGATCGTGGCCTACGACATCGCGTCTCGAATTAGAATCACCCAGGCCACCCAGGCCCAGGCTGGCGGAGCAGCTCCGGCTGAGCCGAGCGTTGCGGATGAACCGATAGACGTGTACGGATCACCGCGGGCCTACGCGAAATAAGAAAGTGATGCGTCTTGACAACAACATCGGAGCGTAATTCGAGCATCCCGCCGACTTTCATCGACGCCTGGAAGCGCATCGTTCTCGGCAAGCCGCTGACCAGCGAGCAGCTGGAATCGGAGAGATTATCGAATCCTGTTGCACTTGGCGCGCTTTCGCCTGACGCGATCTCGTCGACGGCATATGGCCCAGAGCAGGTCATGATCGAACTGCTGCCGCGGGCCGGGATGGCCGCGTTCGCGTTGTTGCTGCCAATTATCGGCGTCGTCTTGTTCATCTTGTTGTTGGTGTCCGCGTCCTATCGCGGGGTTGTCATGACCTACGCTCGGGCCGGCGGCTCGTACATGGTGGCGCGGGATAACTTCGGGCCCCGGTGGGCGCAGATTGCTGCCGCGGCGCTATTGATCGACTATGTGGTCACCGCCGCCGTGCAACCGGCGGCCGGGACCGTGGCGGTGGTCTCGGCGATACCCCAGCTGCGTCCCTACCACCTGGAACTGACGATCGGCGTGTTGATCCTGATCTGTGTTGCCAACCTGCGTGGACAGCGGCAGTCGGGCCGAACGTTTGCGATCACGACCTACTCCTTCGTCATCATGATCACGCTGACGATCGTGACGGGCCTGATTCGCGAGACCTTCTGGGGTTTACCGAAATACAACCCGGAGCACATTGTCGGAGCGGTACCAATCCATCAGGGCGGCGGCCTCGTGATGGGCGCCACGGTGCTGGTGGTGCTGCGTGCGTTCGCCAACGGCGGCACGTCGCTGACCGGGGTCGAAGCGATTTCCAACACCGTCAACGTCTTTCGCGCCCCGCAAGGCTACAACGCCCGTCGGGTGCTGACCGTGATGGCCGTTATCCTCGGGTTTTTGTTGGCTGGGGTGTCCTGGCTGGCCGTCGTCACCCACGCGACGCCGTACGCGGATGAATACCCGTCAATGCTGTCCGAGATTGCCCGGGTGGTCTTCGGCCAGGGGCTGATCGGGAACGTGCTCTACTTTTTGGTTCAGGCGTCCAGCGCGGCGATCTTGTTCACCGGTGCCAACACCGGCTTCAACGGGTTTCCCGCATTGGCGAGTTTTGTTGCCGAGGACCGTTTTCTGCCGCGGCCGCTGACCAAGCGCGGCCATCGGCTGGTGTTCTCCAACGGCATCATCACGCTGACCGTGCTGGCGGTGGCGTTGCTGCTGGTGACTGGCGCCTCGGTCAACAAGCTGGTGCCGTTCTTCGCGATCGGCGTGTTCACCGCCTTCGCGATGGCCGGCTTCGGCATGAGCCGACACCATTACACCCACCGCGAGCACGACTGGCGTCGCAAGATGCTGGTCAACCTGTCCGCCGGGATCATGTCGGCGATCGTGGTGGGTATCTTTGTGGTGGCCAAATTCACCGAAGGGGCCTGGCTCGTCGTCGTTGTTTTCCCCATCCTGGTGTACGGCTTGATACGGCTCAACCAGCAGTACAGCGCCGAGGCTTCGGTGCTGGAGATGTCACGCACCGAGCGTCCCGAGTTGGCCAAGTACGCCCGACTGCGGGTGTTCGTTTTCGTGGATTCGGTCGACCTCGCCGAGGTCGAGGCGCTGCGCTACGGCAAGGGCCTGAACGCCGACGAGCTGACCGCGGTGCACTTCGTGGTCGACGCCGATCACGCCGCTCAATTGCAGGTCCGCTGGCGGCACTTCGAGCACGACACCCGGTTGCGGGTGATCGACTGCCCCGATCGCCATTTGAGCAAGGCCGCACAAGAGCTGGTCCTGCAGGTGAAGAAGGAACATCCCGACACCAAGGTGACGGTGCTGTTGCCGCGTCGAACATATTCGGCGCTGCTGGGCCGGCTGCTGCATGATCGCACCGCCGACAAAATGGCCCGCGCGGTGAGCCGGATCCAGGGTGCGACGGCGATCATCGTGCCCTACGACGTCGAGTCCCGCATCGCCCGGGTGGACCCCGACGCGTTAGCGGCACGGGTCGCGCGCGAAACCGCGGTAGCAGGCGAGACGGAGATCCTGCCCGCCGAAGCCGACTAGCGCGCAGGCTGAGCGATGGCTGCAGCACGCAGCCTAGCCGTAGGTTGTGCCCGCTTATGGCCACCAGCGGTCTCGAGCCCTCCCCGCCGGCGCGGTTTCCTGGTCGTTGACCGACGCCCGCATAATGCCCTTTAGACTTCTGGCGACGCCGCAGATCGGAGGCGAATGTGGAGGCTACACCCTCGGATGACAGTCAGCCATTACCGCCGTCTTTTTCGGATCTGTGCAAGCGGGTCTTTCTCGGTAAGCCGTTGATCACCGAGGAGCTGTCTTCCGAGAGATTATCTAATCCCGTTGCACTGGGCGCACTTTCACCCGATGCCATCTCATCGACCGCCTACGGGCCCGAGCAGATCCTGACCGAGTTGCTGCCGCACGCCGGCCTGGCGGCGTTCGTCTTGTTGCTTCCGATCATGGGCGTCATCCTGCTGATTCTGGCGCTGGTGGCCGCGTCGTATCGCCAGGTCGTGATGGCCTACACCAAAGCCGGCGGCTCCTACATCGTCGCGCGGGAAAACTTCGGGCCGAAAGTGGCCCAGGTCGCCGCGGCGGCACTGCTGATCGACTACGTCGTAACGGTCGCGGTACAGGCGGCGGCGGGCACCGTGGCGGTGGCGTCGGCGCTACCCGCCCTGGGGCCCTACAGCCTGGAAATCACTGTCGGCGTGGTGATCCTCATCTGCTATCTGAACTTGCGCGGATTGCGCGAAGCCGGCCTGCCCTTCGCCATTGCGACCTATTCCTTTGTGGTGATGGTCGGGCTGATGATCGTGACCGGGGTCGTCCGCCACATCTTTTGGGGCCTAACGCAATACGATCCCGGCCACCTCGCCGGAGCGGTGTCGGTCCATCAGGACAACGGTCTGGTGATGGGCGCGACGATCCTGGTGATACTGCGGGCATTCGCCAACGGCGGTTCGTCGCTGACCGGAGTGGAGGCCATCTCCAACACCGTCACCGTCTTCCGCAAGCCGCAAAACCTCAACGCGCGACGCGTGCTCACCGCGATGGCCTGCATCCTGGGTTTCTTATTGGCCGGTGTCGGCTACCTCACCTACGCCACGCACGCCGCGCCTTTTCGCTCCGAATACCCGTCCGTGCTCTCGCAGGTGGCCCGCGCCGTTTTCGGCAATGGGGTCATCGGCAACGGCATGTACATCCTTGTCCAGATATCGACCGCGGCGACCTTGTACACCGGCGCCAACACCAGCTTCAACGGATTTCCGGCGCTGGCCAGTTTCGTCGCCGAAGACCGCTTCCTGCCGCGACAACTCATGACCCGCGGTTACCGCCTGGTGTTCTCCAACGGCATCATCACGCTCGCGGCGCTGTCGGTGGCCTTGTTGGTGATCACCGGGGGATCGGTCAACGCGCTGGTGCCGTTCTACGCGATCGGGGTGTTTACCGGCTTCTCGATGGCTGGCTACGGGATGACCAAACACCATCTCACACATCGCGAATCGGGCTGGCAACACCGGTTGGTGATCAATCTTTCGGCAGCGATTTTGTCCACGATCGTGGTGGGGATTTTCGCGGTGGCAAAGTTCACCGAAGGGGCTTGGCTGGTCGTCGTCGTCTTCCCGTTGCTAGTCATCGCGCTGATACGCCTCAATCGCGAGTACCGGGCCGAGTCCGCGATCCTCGAGGCATTCCGCACCGACCGGCCCGAGATGGTGAAGTATTCCCGTCATCGCGTGTTTGTCTTGGTCAATTCACTTGACCTTGCGGTGCTGGAGGCGCTGCGCTACGGGAAGGGTCTGAGGGCCGACGAGCTGGTCGCGGTGCACTTCATGGTCGACGCGGCACGTGCCGCACAGTTGCGAGACCGCTGGGATGGCTTCGATCTCGACACTCCGCTCCGGGTGGTGGACTGCCCGGACCGACAGATCATCCGGGCCCTCCAAGCGCTCGTCGTGAAGGCGCAAAAGGAGCACCCGCGCACCAACGTGACAGTGCTGCTGCCGCGGCGAACCTATGCGCCGGTGCTGGGACGACTGCTCCATGACCGTACCGCGGACAAGATTTCCCGCGCTGTCAGCCGGATTCCCGACGCCGCGGCGACGATCGTTCCTTACGACGTGCAGTCGCGGATTCGCGAGGCGTTCCCCGACATTTTGGAAATGCGTATCGCGCGACAGGTCGAGAAGGTTGAGGCGCGGATTTGGCGGGGCGAAAGCCAGCCCGCGGAAGCCTACGAACACCCGGAGCGGTCGGCGGCGGTGATCCCGGTGGGCAGCGTGATCCCGGGACGCCGTGCGACCGTCGAAGGGCGAGTCAGCCAACTCGAGGACGTCGCTAAAGGTCAACGAACGTCCCGCTGGATCGTCCTAGGGGACGACAGCGGGGAGATCCGCGTGACGTTCCCGCCCGGCCAGGGTGCCGACATCCAGCCGGGCCAGGTGCTGCGGGTTACCGGCAAAGCAAACCAGACCCGCGATCGCCGGGTGTCGATTGACAACCCGACGTACCAGGTCATCGAGGTCCCCGAGGAGTCGTAGACCCACGTGCGTATCCACCCAGAGGTCTCGGACGCGCTGGCCGCCGGACGGCCCGTCGTCGCGCTGGAGAGCACGATCATCAGTCACGGGTTGCCACGTCCGGACAACCTGCGGATCGCGCGCGAGATCGAGGAGGCGGTGCGCTCTGGCGGAGCGGTGCCGGCCACGATTGCGATCGTCGGCGGCGAGCCGTACATCGGTCTGGACGATGCGGCGCTGCGTCGCATCGCGCAGGGCGACTCGGTGGTCAAGGTCAGCGTGCGCGACGTCGCGGTGCTGGCGGCCCGGGGTGGTGACGGGG
>NZ_JBAPPI010000064.1:0-7808 GCF_049280035.1 Mycobacterium sp.
AGCAACGGCAGCTCGGTCATCACGGCCAGCCCAAGCGCCTCGGCCTTCAGTGACAGGCCGGGTCCCGACGTGCTGGTGACCCCGAGCGCGCCGCCGTAAGAAGCGCCCAGCGCAGCGCAGATCCCGCCGATCTCGTCTTCCGCCTGGAAAGTGATCACGTTGAAGTTCTTGTGCTTGGAAAGCTCGTGCAGAATGTCCGACGCCGGCGTGATCGGGTAGCTGCCGAGGACGACCTGAATGTCGGCCAGCTGACCGGCGGCGACGATGCCATAAGCCAGCGCGGTGTTGCCGGAAATCTGCCGGTATTCACCTGCGGCCAGTTTCGCCGGCGAGATCTCGTAGGTGACGGCGAAGGCCTCAGTGGTTTCGCCGTAGTTCCACCCCGCCTTCAGGGCCAGCACGTTAGCCTCAGCGATGTCGGGCTTGCGGGCGAATTTCTCCCTGATGAATCGTTCGCTGGTTTCGATCGGCCGCCCGTACATCCACGACAACAGGCCCAGCGCGAACATGTTCTTGGCGCGCTGGCCGTCTTTCTTCGACGCGCCAATGACCTCGACGGCGCCAAGCGTCAGCGAGGTCATGGGGACGGCCTCAACCTTGTAGTCGGATAGTTCCCCGTTTTCCAGCGGGTTGTCCTGGTAGCCGACTTTGGCCAGGTTGCGCTTAGTGAACTCGTCGGAGTTGGCGATCACCAGCCCGCCAATGGGCAGGTCGGTGATGTTGGCTTTCAGTGCCGCCGGGTTCATTGCGACCAGCACGTCGGGCCGGTCACCGGCGGTGAGGATGTCGTAGTCGGCAATTTGGATCTGGAACGACGAGACACCCGGCAGCGTCCCCTGCGGTGCGCGGATCTCGGCCGGATAGTTCGGTTGGGTCGCCAGGTCGTTACCAAAAAGAGCGGCCTCGGAAGTGAATCGGTCGCCGGTGAGCTGCATGCCATCGCCGGAGTCCCCGGCGAAACGGATGACGACTTTTTCCAGTTTTTCCCGTTCAGGCAGCGCCGCATTGGCTCGGTGTGAATCTGGGTGAGATTCTGACCTGGCTCCGTTGTCGTTCGGACCCACGTCCCCGCCTTCCATCGCTGTTCACCGCACGGGTACGTTGCAGCTACCGGTGCGTGTCGTCGGAGTGAACCCCCGGCCGGGTTTTATGTCACTGGTAGTACCGATTATTGCACTGTTCTTAGGGATTCATTTACGCCGATACACACCGTCACGTTACAGCCACTTGGTCAAAATACGAGGTCAAACACACGCACTCGGCGAATCTTGCGGCAAATTGTGGTGTTCGTCACTTTGGCTGGCGAGCGAAGTCTAAGAATCCAAGCTACGCGCCGGTAACATTTGCTAGCGGCTCTTCTCACCCCCGCCTCCCCCATTTGGGGGAGGCGCCGCGGGCGGGTTTTTCCGGACGCGTCCCGGCGTTAGGCCCGGTCTCGGGCACCGCGGTCAAGTAGAGCGCCAGGCCCACACCGGGCAAGAGCACCCAGCGAGCTGAACGCCACCGTCGTAGCCAGCGATCACCACGATTGAGGCCGTCGCGAACAGAAGTTCAGTAAATCCAGTGCGTGTGCGGTTCGAAATACTGTGCCTGCGGCGCCGGCACTCAATGGTTACCGAACAGCCGAGAGTTTTACTAGGCGCTCTTGTCGCGGCGCTCGGTGCGGGCCGGCTTGCGCGGCACGATCGTCGGCAGCACGTTGTCCTGCACGGTCTCCTTCGTCACCACGACCTTGGCGACGTCGTCACGGCTGGGGATGTCGTACATCACCGGCAGCAGGACTTCTTCCATGATCGCGCGCAAGCCGCGAGCCCCGGTGCCGCGGTGGATCGCCTGCTCGGCGATGGCTTCCAACGCGTCCTCGGTGAACTCGAGCTCCACGTTGTCCATCTCGAACAGCCGGGTGTACTGCTTGACCAAGGCGTTCTTGGGCTGCGACAGGATTTTGACCAGAGATTCCTTGTCCAGGTTCGTCACCGACGCGACCACCGGTAGCCGGCCGATGAATTCGGGAATCAGCCCGTATTTGATCAGGTCTTCCGGCATGACCTCGGCGAAGTGGTCGGTGGTGTCGATCTCGGCCTTGGAGCGCACCTCGGCCCCGAAACCCAAACCACGTTTGCCGACCCGGTCGGAGACGATCTTCTCCAGCCCGGCGAACGCGCCAGCGACGATGAACAACACGTTGGTGGTGTCGATCTGGATGAATTCCTGGTGCGGATGCTTGCGACCGCCTTGCGGGGGCACCGACGCCTGGGTGCCCTCCAAGATTTTCAGCAGCGCCTGCTGCACGCCCTCCCCGGAGACGTCGCGGGTGATCGACGGGTTCTCGCTCTTACGGGCGATCTTGTCGACCTCGTCGATGTAGATGATGCCCGTCTCGGCGCGCTTGACGTCGTAGTCGGCGGCCTGAATCAGTTTGAGCAGAATGTTTTCCACGTCCTCACCAACATAGCCGGCTTCGGTCAGCGCGGTGGCGTCGGCGATGGCGAACGGCACGTTGAGCATCTTGGCCAGCGTCTGGGCCAGGTAGGTCTTACCGCATCCGGTCGGTCCCAGCATCAGGATGTTGGATTTGGTCAGCTCGACAGGTTCACCTGACCGGGAATCACGTCCCTTTTCACCGGCCTGAATGCGCTTGTAGTGGTTGTAGACCGCGACGGCCAGCGTCCGCTTGGCGGTGTCTTGGCCGATGACGTAGCCCTCCAGGAAGTCGCGGATCTCGGCGGGCTTTGGCAGCTCGTCAAGTTTGACGTCGTCGGCGTCGGCGAGTTCCTCTTCGATAATCTCGTTACATAGATCGATGCACTCATCGCAGATGTAGACGCCGGGCCCCGCAATTAGCTTTTTGACCTGCTTCTGGCTCTTTCCGCAGAACGAGCACTTTAGGAGGTCACCGCCGTCTCCGATGCGCGCCATGGTGCTGGGGGCCTACTTCCTGTTAACCGTGTCGAAGTGCTATGCCGCGTGTATTTTCCCGACGCTACCCGCTTGCTCTACAGCGATGCGACCGTTAGAGCCGAATCGCGTCGGTGATATTCGTGCTTGCCTGCCTGAAGATATCGCCTGAGGCGGCCCCGCGCTTGCCGGAACGCGCCGCCGTGTCCCTGGCGTGTCGTGGCTGTTATGCGACCGAGAGGCGAACATGCTCGGCGGTCCTACATTAGGCCTGTGGGATTCGCCCTGCCCGAGAATACCGCGTTAATCGCCGATGGCGGTCTGGCGACCGAACTCGAGGCGCGCGGTCATGATTTGTCGGACGAGTTGTGGTCGGCGCGGCTGCTGGTGGACGCCCCGCAGGAAATCGCCGCGGTGCACATGGCCTTCTTTCGCGCCGGGGCGATGATCGCGACGACGGCTAGCTACCAGGCGTCCTTCGACGGCTTCGCCGCCAGCGGAATCAGCCGCGACGAGACCGGCCGACTGCTTCGCCGCAGCGTCGAGCTCGCCAAGACCGCTCGGGACCAAGCCGGCGTTGCGGACGGCAGGGTGGCCGGCTCGGTAGGCCCGTACGGCGCCACACTCGCCGATGGCTCGGAATACCGCGGACGCTACGGGCTTGGCGTCGCGCAGCTGGAAGAGTGGCACCGACCGCGGCTGGAGGTGCTGGCAGACGCCGGCGCCGACGTGCTGGCCCTGGAAACCATCCCCGACGTCGACGAAGCCGAGGCGCTGGTGAACGTGGTGCGATCGCTCGGCGTGCCGGCCTGGCTCAGCTACACCATCGACGGCGGGCGCACCCGCGCCGGTCAGCCGCTGGCTGACGCCTTTGCCGTGGCGGTCGGGGTACCAGAAATTGTCGCGGTCGGGGTCAACTGCTGCGCACCCGACGACGTGCTGCCGGCGATCGAGCCGGCGCGAGAAACCGGCAAATCGGTGATCGTGTATCCCAACAGCGGCGAGCGCTGGGATAGCACTCGGCGCACCTGGGTCGGCCCGTCGCGGTTCGCGCCGCGGCTAGCCGTGCAGTGGGCAGCAGCCGGTGCGCGGGTGATCGGTGGGTGCTGCCGGGTGCGGCCGGCCGACATCGCCGAGCTGGCAACGACTCTCGCCGAGCCGGCTGATCAGCGCTGAGCCTCGATCAGGCCGTCGACGCCGAAAGTTTCCGGTACTCCAGCACAGTGTCGATGATCCCGTAGTCCTTGGCTTCTTCGGCGGTCAGGATCTTGTCGCGGTCGGTGTCCTTGCGGATGGTCGCGGCGTCCTTTTTGGTGTGGTGGGCCAACGTGGTCTCCATCAGCGTGCGCATCCGCTCGATCTCGGCGGCCTGGATTTCCAGGTCCGAGAACTGGCCCTGAATCACCCCCGATAGCGAAGGCTGGTGGATCAGCACCCGCGCGTTGGGTAGCGCCATCCGCTTACCCGGTGTTCCGGCGGCCAACAGCACCGCTGCGGCCGAGGCGGCCTGCCCCAGGCACACCGTCTGGATGTCAGCGCGCACGTACTGCATGGTGTCGTAGATCGCCATCAGCGAGGTGAACCCGCCACCGGGCGAGTTGATGTACATGGTGATGTCGCGGTCGGGATCCAGCGACTCAAGCACCAGCAGCTGCGCCATGATGTCGTTGGCCGACGCGTCGTCGACCTGGACACCCAGAAAGATGATGCGTTCCTCGAACAGCTTGTTATACGGGTTCGACTCTTTGACACCCCAGCTGGAATGCTCGACGAACGACGGCAGGATGTAACGCGCCTGCGGCTGGATATCGGGGTTCATAGTGATGGTGCTCCGTTTGTCTCGGCGCGGGTGATGATGTGGTCGACGAACCCGTATTCCAGGGCTTCCGGGGCGGTGAACCAGCGGTCGCGATCGGAATCCGCCACGATGCGCTCGATCGGCTGGCCGGTGAATTCAGCGTTGAGCCGGAACATTTCTTGCTTGATGACGGCGAACTGCTCGGCCTGGATGGCGATGTCGGCAGCGCTACCAGTCACGCCGCCCAGCGGCTGGTGCATCAGGATGCGGGCGTGCGGCAACGCGTAACGCTTGCCCTTGGTGCCGGCGGCGAGGAGGAACTGACCCATCGACGCGGCCATCCCCATCCCGTACGTGGCGACGTCGCACGGCGCCAGCACCATGGTGTCGTAAATCGCCATCCCGGCGCTGATCGATCCGCCCGGGGAGTTGATGTACAGCGAGATGTCCTTGTTGGAGTCTTCGGCTGCGAGCAGCAGGATCTGCGCGCAGAGGCGGTTCGCGATGTCGTCGTCCACCTGCGACCCCAAGAAGATGATGCGCTCGGAGAGCAAGCGCTCATAGACCGAGTCGATGAGGTTCAGACCCTGCGAACTAGCCCGCATTTCTGTCGCACGGCTCACAGTGGGTTACCTGCTTTCTCGAGTTCTGTATTCACCGACACTAACCAACCGGGGGCGCCGCGCACTCCCCGAAGCCCCCGCGTTCGCTCACAGCGTCACTTCGTGTCGCCCGATGGCTCCTCGGACGAAGCCGCGGCTTCCAGGTCGTCGGCGTCAATCTCGTCCTCCCCGGTCTCCGACTCGGAGCGCTTGCCGAAGAACTCGGTGGTGTCGACGACGTTTCCGTCAATGTCGGTGACGGTGGCCGACTCGACTGCCGCGGCGATGGTCAGCCCGCGGCGCACGTCGGCGAACATCGCCGGCAGCTGGTTGTTCTGTTGTAAATAGCTGAGCAATTGCTGGGGCTCGATGCCGTACTGCCGCGAGGTCAGCACCAGCCGTTCGGTGACGTCTTGCTGGCCGACTTGGATGTCGAGGTCGTCGCCCAGCGCGTCCAACAGCAGCTGCGTCTTGATGGCCTTCTCGGCGTTGGTTCGGGTTTCGGCGTCGAACTCTTCCCGCGACTTGCCCTGTTTGGCGAGCGCTTCGGCGAACTTGGCCGGGTCGTGGTTGAGACTGTGCAGCGCGTTGTGCAAGGTGTTGTCCACTTGAGCCTGGACGATCGCTTCCGGTAGCGGCATGTCGACCTGCTCAAGCAGGGCATCCAATGTGGCGGTGCGGATCTCCTCCGCCTGCTGGACACGCTTGACCTCGCGCACCTGATCGGACAGATTGGCGCGTAACTCGTCAATGGTGTCGAATTCGCTTGCCAGTTGGGCAAATTCGTCGTCGGGCTCAGGCAGCTCGCGTTCCTTGACCGTGCCGATAGTCACGGTGACCTCGGCCTCTTTCCCGGCGTGCGGACCGGCGGCCATCTTGGTGGTGAAGGTCCGGCTTTCCCCGGCTGACAGGCCGACGATCGCATCATCGAGACCGTCGACGAGCTGGCCGGAGCCGACCTCGTGTGACAGTCCCTTCGTCGCCGCCTCGGCCACATCTTCACCGTCGATGTTGGCCGACAGGTCGATCGAGACGAAGTCGCCGGTCGCGGCGGGCCTTTCGACTCCGGTCAGCGTGCCGAACCGGGCACGCAAGGACTGCAGTTCGGCGTCGACGTCCTCGTCGCTGACTTGAATCGGATCCACGGTGATCTTCAGCGCACTGAGGTCGGGCAGCGTGATCTCAGGTCGTACGTCGACTTCGGCGGTGAAAACGAGTTCCTCGCCGTACTCCTTTTTGGTGACCTCGATGTCGGGCTGGCCTAGCGGCCGCACGTCGGATTCGGTCACGGCTTGGCCGTAGCGGCTAGGCAGCGCCTCGTTGATGACCTGGTCGAGCATCGTCTCGCGGCCGAAGCGCGCCTCCAGCAGCCTGACCGGTGCCTTGCCGGGTCGGAAACCCGGCAGCCGCACCTGCTTGGCCAGCTCTTTGTAGGCCCTCTCGAAGTCGGGCTGCAGCTCCGTGAAAGGCACCTCAACGTTGATGCGGACCCGGGTGGGGCTCAACTGCTCCACGGTGCTCTTCACCGGTTTGCTCCTCGGTTGTACTTGCGGTCTTCTGCTGGTCGATGCCCGTTGGCTGGGGCGTGCCAGTCGGGGTGACAGGATTTGAACCTGCGGCCTTCCGCTCCCAAAGCGGATGCGCTACCAAGCTGCGCTACACCCCGCGGTGACCTCGACGATCCTACGGCCAAGCCGCGCGCTGCCCATAGCGGCCTCACCACGAAGTAACGGGACGGCACCATTTGGATTTGATGTAAGCCGCGACGTACAGTCGCGCTCGACTAATACACGCGGGCGTAGCTCAATGGTAGAGCCCTAGTCTTCCAAACTAGCTACGCGGGTTCGATTCCCGTCGCCCGCTCGATACCGGCGCCGGCAACCGAGCCCGACTAGGCTGAGAACGCTTAATGCGCCTACGGCGGCCCGGCGGCCGGCGAGGCCGACCCCGGCAAGCTGAGGAGGCTGACCGATTCAGCATCCAGGTGCCACAGCCGACACCGTCATCCATGGCTCATGCGCGACTCGCTTCGATGGCGTGCGCAGGGCCTTCGCGCAGAACTTCGTGCAGGGCAAGGAAATTGGCGCGGCGGTCGCGGCCTGGGTAGACGGCGAGCTGGTCGTCAACCTGTGGGCCGGAACAGCCGATGACGCCGGCACCAAGCCGTGGCAGGTGGACACGCTATCCACCGTGCTATCCGGCACCAAGGGCCTCACCAGCACCTGTGTCCACCAACTCGTCGAGCGCGGTGACCTCGACCTGAACGCCCCGGTGGCCCGCTACTGGCCAGAGTTCGCCCAAGCCGGCAAGCAGGACATCACCCTCGGCATGGTGATGAGTCACCGATCCGGGGTGATCGGGCCGGGCAAGCGGATGGACTGGACGCAGGTCACCGACTGGGACCTGGTGTGCGAACGCCTGGCCGCCGCCGAACCGTGGTGGGAGCCGGGGACCGCGCAGGGCTATCACATGACCACCTTTGGCTTCATCCTCGGCGAGGTGTTCCGGCG
>NZ_JBAPPI010000065.1:0-6658 GCF_049280035.1 Mycobacterium sp.
GCTGGGATACCTGCCACATCGTCGGCAACTCCCTGGGCGGATGGGTCGCCTTCGAGCTGGAACGTCGCGGCCGGGCACGCACGGTCACCGGCATCGCGCCGGCCGGCGGGTGGACCCGCTGGGCCCCGACCAAGTTCGAGGTGGTCGCCAAGTTCGTCAGCGGGATGCCGTTCTGGGCACTGGCGCGCTTGGCGGGGCCGCGCGCATTGCGGCTGCCTTTCAGTCGTCGGCTGGCCACTCTGCCGATCAGCGCGTCGCCGGACGGGGTCAGTGAAAGCGAACTCGAGGCCATCGTCGACGACGTGGCGCACTGCCCCGCGTACTTCCAGCTGCTGGTGAAATCAATGCTGCTGCCCGGATTGCTGGAGTTGGCGCACACCGCCGTCCCCGCCCACCTGGTGATCTGCGGAAAGGACCGGGTCTTTCCCGCGCCGCGATCCCACCGGTACTTCAAGGCCCAGCTTCCCGCTGGAACGCGAATGACCGAGCTCGACGGACTCGGACACATCCCGATGTTCGAGGCGCCGGGACGGGTGACCGAGGCCATCACCGGCTTCCTCGACGAGCACACCCCGCCGATCCGAGCGGCTAAGTCGAGCTGAGCGCCTTGTCCAGGTTGTCGGCGATCGTCGCGAGGAACTCCTCGCTGGTCTGCCAGTCCTGATCCTCGCCGATCAGCAACGCGAGGTCCTTGGTCATCTGACCGCCTTCGACCGTGGCGACGACGACCTCTTCCAGCTTCTCGGCGAAGTCGCTCACCTCGGGTGTGTTGTCCAGCTTGCCGCGGTGCTCGAGCCCGCGGGTCCAGGCGAAGATCGAGGCGATCGGATTGGTGGAGGTTGGCTTGCCCTGCTGGTATTGGCGGAAGTGGCGGGTGACCGTGCCATGGGCGGCTTCGGCTTCCACGGTCTTGCCGTCCGCGGTCATCAGCACCGACGTCATCAGCCCCAGTGAGCCGTAACCCTGGGCGATCGCGTCCGACTGGACATCGCCGTCGTAGTTCTTGCACGCCCACACGTAGCCGCCTTCCCACTTGAGCGAAGCGGCCACCATGTCGTCGATCAGCCGGTGCTCGTAGGTCAGCCCGGCCGCCTCGAACTTGTCCTTGAACTCCTCGTCGTAGATCCGCTGGAACTCTTCTTTGAACATGCCGTCGTAGGCCTTGAGGATGGTGTTCTTCGTCGACAGATAAAGCGGGTAGTTCTCTTTCAGGGCGTAGGCGAACGACGTGCGAGCAAAATCCTGAATCGAATCCTTGAAGTTGTACATCCCCATCACGACGCCGCCGTCTTCGGGGATGGACACCATCTCGTGCACGATCGGCTCGCTGTCGTCGTCCGGGGTGAAGGTCAGTGTGACGGTCCCGGGCCGGTCGACCTTGAAGTTCGTCGCACGATACTGGTCACCAAAAGCGTGCCGGCCGATGATAATCGGTTTCTTCCACCCCGGAACCAGCCGCGGCACATTCGAGATCATGATCGGCTCACGGAAGATCGTGCCGCCCAAGATGTTTCGGATTGTCCCGTTGGGTGACGACCACATCGTCTTGAGGTTGAATTCTTTGACTCGGGCCTCGTCGGGGGTGATCGTGGCGCACTTGACGCCAACGCCGTGTTTCTTGATGGCATACGCCGAGTCGATCGTCACCTGGTCGTCGGTGGCGTCGCGGTGCTCGATGCCCAGGTCGTAATAGTCCAGCTTGATGTCGAGGTGCGGAAGGATCAGCATGTCTTTGATCCAGTGCCAGATGACCCGCGTCATCTCGTCGCCGTCGAGCTCTACTACCGTGCCTTCGACTTTGATCTTTGCTGCGCTGGACATGAAGCCCAGACTACAAGGGAGCGCCTTTCAACTGGTCACAGCGGGTGAGACGGTGCTCGCATGTGCGGTCCAGCGGGCGAGTACCTCAAGCCATTCGGACCGGTTGGCCGAGTCGCCGGCCCAGGCGACGTAGCCGTCGGGTCGCACCAGCACTGCCGGCCCGGAATCGGACCGCTCCGCTTGGTGCAGGTCGATGTCGACCGGAGACCTGCCGCTCTCCCGGATCAACACGAAGCCTGGCTCGCGCTGCAGCTCAGTGAGACGGTCTTGCGTCAACGGAATCTGCGTTGCTCTGGTGCCCACCAAAGCACTCTCCCCTGCCCGGTGCGGATACCGCAGCGTCGTGCCCGCAAAGCTGCCGGCTACCTCGTCGCGCACCAGGGCTAAACGAAGCAGCTTCGGCAACAGCATGTTTCGCAATCCGCGAGCCAACCGCGGATGAAGGGTCACGCCGCGCGCCATCAGGCCGGACTGTAGCAGCACCCGCTTGCCAACCGGATGGCGTTCATCGTGATAGCTGTCCAGCACAGTGTCGTCTGCGCCAGCGAGCACCGCGTCGATCTTCCAAGCGAGGTTCGCCGCGTCCTGAATCCCGGTGTTCATACCCTGACCGCCCATCGGGGAGTGCACGTGTGCCGCGTCTCCGGCCAGGAGCACACGGCCATAACGATATTGCGCGACTTGCCTTTCGTCGCAATGGAATCGAGACTTCCATCCGACCTCGAGCATGCCGAGGTCGGCCTTCATTGCGCGGGTGAGGATTCCGGCGATCTCCGCGGAGTCCACCGGCTGGGTGTCGGGCACCTGATTGTTACGGTCCCACACCATCGCCCGGTACCAGGAACCGTCTGCATCATGGCGGTGGTAGGGAGCCAGGAACGCGAACTCGTCGCGGGTACTGCCGAGTGTCAGGCCGCCGTCGGCAGGGCCATGGGCCAGTTTGACATCGGCCAGCACGATGGACGACAAGATCGTCTTACCCACGAAGTCCGCACCGATCAGCGCGCGGACCGTGCTGTGCGCACCGTCAGCGCCGATCAAATACTTTGCCCGCCAGTAGGTTAGACGCTCAGCGTGCTCGCCATGCGGCCGCGCGGTGACGGTCACGCCATCAACGTCTTGATCGAGTCCGACGACCTCAATGCCACGCCGGATCTCGGCCCCTTGCGCGACGGCGTAGGCGCCCAGCGCCTGCTCGACGTTGGTCTGCGGAGTGATCATCGCGAACTGGTAGGGCGAGTCGAGGTGGGTGAGGTCGATGCGAGCGCCGCCGAAAATTGTGACGCCCGGCGCCTTGTGGGCGTGCGCGAGCAGGTCGTCGGCGATTCCGCGGGCGTCGAAAGCCTCCAGCGTGCGCGCCATGGTGGCGAAGGCGCGGCTGGACGGATTGATCGCGGGCCAGCGCTCGAGTACGGTGACCGACCGACCCGCTCGCGCGAGGTCGCCGGCGGCGGTCAGCCCCGTCGGGCCGGCGCCAACGACCAGGACGTCAACCTTGTGACCGGTCATCACGCCACCGCTTCCGGGTTCGGGTACCAACGACGAATGTCGTCGGGAGTCGCGACGGCCCCGCGATTGAACACGAAGCGGCAACCGGGCTGGGTGATATGTGCGGCATTGACGATCGACTCGAACAGCACGGTGTTGCCAGCGACCAGTCGCACTCCAGCGCCGATGAGCACCGCGTCGTAGCGCTTGGCCTCCAGCCACTGGCGGGCTTTGTCGGCACCCGCATCGCCGACGTCGATGAGGCAGTTGTCGACGTGATAGCCCGCGGCGCGCAACGCGGCCACGTTGTCATCGTTGGCGGCGCGCAGCTTCTCCTTCGACAGACCCGGGAACTGGGCGAAGTCGGACGAAGAGTAGTCGATCACCTCCGGGTCGAGTCCGATCTGAATGGCGGTAACGGTCATGATGGCGACCTTTCGTGATGAGTTCAACAACTGTTGAACTCGACGGTAGGCCGTGATCCCAGCCGTGTCAACAGTTGTTGAATACACTGTTGGCATGCCACCGAAGGCGCGTGATAAACGTGATGGACAGACCACCCGGGCGACGATCCTGGAGACTGCGCGCTCGCAGTTCGGGAACCACGGCTTCGAACGCACGACGATCCGGTCCGTCGCTTCGGAGGCCGGCGTCGATCCGGCGCTCGTCATGCACTACTTCAACAGCAAGGCAGAACTTTTCGCCGCGGCCTCCCGATTCGACATCACGTTCCCTGATCTATCGGAGGTCGCGCCTGACCGTATTGCCGACGTGCTGCTGCCGATGTTCATCGCCGTCTGGGGCCCGCAGGGACCGTTTCTCCCGCTATTGCGCGCGGCCGCGACGAATCGTGTTGCTGCAGATGCCCTGCTCGAGGTTTTCGTCGACCAGGTGGCCCCGGCGCTATCGGCGATCGCCCCCGATCACGCTGCCGAACGGGCTGCTCTGGTCGGATCGCAACTGCTGGGACTCGCGGTGGCTCGCTATATCCTCGGTGTGCCGCCGCTGGCCGGCATGGACGACGCCGAACTCATCGAATGGTTGCGGCCGGTGCTCGCCCACTACCTGGCGGACCCGGCGCCAGCACCGCGTCACGCAGGGATATAGCCGCGGGCAAGCTCTACCGTCAGTCACACCTACTCAACAAATTGACTATGCGAGGTGCCTGGTGAGGTCCTACCCATCCCTTCCGTACGACGGTCGACGAGAGCGACGAGGCGGCCATCCAGGCAATGCTGGCCGATCCTGCGCGGTGTGCTGCGGTTTCGAGGACTTCCTTGACAACGCGACCATGCCTTTGTGTTCGAGACGACCGTGTCCGGCAAGATCATCACCGGATGTGACTTCTTGCACTTCAACGACGATGGTCTGATCGACGACTTTATGGTCATGGTGCGGCCGCTGTCGGGTGGATGGCATTGTCGGAAGCGATGGGTGTCCAGTTCGAGCGGATCCAACAAGAGGCGCTCGAACTGGCCGATCAGTTCACTAGAGCATAGAAAGCATAGGAGTACCGAGCATGAGGATCGGGTTGGGAATCAATTACGCCGGGGGGTTCAAAGAGGTGGCCGCCGAGGTGGCCGACCTGGAACGTGCCGGATTAGACATCGTCTTTGTCCCCGAGGCGTATTCGTTCGATGCCGTCAGCGCGCTGGGCTACCTGGCGGCCAGCACCGAACGGGTTGAATTGGCGTCGGGCATCCTGCAGCTCTACACCCGAACGCCCACGCTGACCGCGATGACCGCGGCGGGTCTCGACTATGTCTCCGATCGCCGGTTCATCCTGGGCCTTGGCGCGTCCGGCCCTCAGGTCATCGAGGGCTTCCACGGCGTGCCCTACGACGCCCCGATAGCCCGCACCCGCGAAGTCGTCGAAATCTGCCGCCAGGTGTGGCGTCGCGAAACTCTGCAACACCAAGGCAAGCACTACACGATCCCGTTGCCGCCTGAGAAGGGCACCGGCCTTGGCAAGCCACTCAAGCTGATCAATCGCCCTGTCCGGGAACGCATTCCGATCTTGGTTGCCGCGCTCGGCCCCAAGAATGTCGAGCTGGCAGCCGAGATCGCCGAGGGCTGGCAACCGATCTTCTATCTACCGGAGAAAGCGCAGGATGTGTGGGGCCAGGCGCTGGCCGCCGGCCAGGCGAAGCGCGATCCCGCTCTGGGGAACCTCGACGTGTTCGCCGGACCGGCACTGGCCATCGGCGAAAATGTCGAGCCACTACGCGAATTCGTCAAACCGCACCTGGCGCTCTACATCGGCGGAATGGGCGCTAAGGGCAAGAACTTCTACCACACGCTGGCCAGCAGCTACGGCTATGGTCCGCAAGCCGACCGCATCCAGGAGCTCTACCTGGCCGGCGAAAAGGACAGCGCCGCCAAGGCGGTGCCCGACGAACTCGTGCGCGACGTCAACCTGATCGGCACACCCGCATTCGTGAAAGAACGTGTCGCGGCGTTTCGGGAGGCGGGCGTGACCACGTTGAACGTGGCGCCAATGGCAGCTACGGCGGCCGAGCGGGTCAAGCTCATCGAGACGCTGCGCGACCTCGCGGACTAAACCTGTCTAAGCCCGCTGTGCGTCCTCCAGCGCCGCGTTGAGGGTTTTGCTTGGCCGCATCACCGCAGTGGTCTTCTCGTAGTCCGGCCGGTAGTAGCCGCCGATATCCACCGCGTCGCCTTGGGCTTCGGCGAGTTCGGCGATGATGGCGTCTTCGCTCCCGGTCAACGCGTCGGCCAGTGCGGCGAAGTGTTTCTGCAACTCGTCATCATCGGTCTGCGCGGCCAGTTCCTGCGCCCAGTACATCGCCAAATAGAACTGGCTGCCGCGATTGTCGAGCTCACCGGTCTTGCGCGACGGGCTCTTATTGTTGTCCAGCAGTGTGCCGATCGCGGCGTCTAGCGTCTTGCCGAGGATCTTGGCCCGCTCGTTTCCGGTCTTGATACCGATGTCTTCGAAACATGCTCCTAAGGCCAGGAACTCGCCGAGTGAGTCCCAGCGCAGATGGTTTTCCTCGACCAGTTGGTGGACGTGCTTGGGCGCTGAACCGCCCGCTCCGGTTTCGTACATGCCGCCACCGGCCATCAGCGGCACGATGGATAGCATCTTGGCGCTGGTGCCCAGTTCCAGGATCGGGAACAGGTCGGTGAGGTAGTCGCGCAGGATGTTTCCGGTGGCGGCGATGGTGTCCTGCCCGCGCATCGCGCGCTCGATCGTGTGCCGCATCGCTCGTTCCTGCGACATGGTCTGGATGTCGAGGCCCTCGGTGTCGTGGTCGGCCAGGTAGGTGTTGACCTTCTTTCGAAGTTCGTTCTCGTGCGGACGCTCCTGGTCCAGCCAGAACACCAC
>NZ_JBAPPI010000066.1:0-16079 GCF_049280035.1 Mycobacterium sp.
GCGCCGAGCGTGACAAGGCTACGGGAACGGCGGTCCAGCCCCGGCCGGGTCCACAGGCTACCGAAGACGTGGTCGAAGCTCAGGTCAGCGAGTTCGTCGGCGAACCCGCCGTCGCGCAGGCTTGTCAGGTCGTCGGGGATGAGCCCGGGCATCAGTTCCTTGAAAACGTTGACGCCGGCTGTGCGGGCTTCGGTCATCGGTCTTGGCCTTTCGGTGCGGGTTCACGGGAGATTTGGTAATCGAGGTAGGCATCCCAGTTGTCGACGCGCCGACGCAGCTCGTCGACGACCTGGGGATGGGTCGGTACGAAAAAGCGGTTGTGCAGAATCGCATCGGCCACCAGGTCACCGACTGGCGCCGGGTCGAGCAGCTCGAATTGATCACCGGGGGTGCGCATGGCCGCGCCGGCGCCGAACTTCGGCATAGACGAGGCAATGTTGGTCAGCACTGGTCCCGGGCACAGCAGCGTGACGCCGATATTTCTGGGACGCAGATAAAGTGCCAGACCCTCGCTGATCTGGACGATGGCGGCCTTGGTCGCCGCATAGGGCAGCCGATCGTAGGAGTAGGTGAACAGCCCGGCGAACGAGGCGGTGTTGACCACGTGTCCGCTGCCCTGGTCGAGGAGCAGCGGCAAGAACACGGCGTTGCTGCGCACTACCGACATCAGGTTGATGCTCAGGATGCGTTGCCATTCGACGACCGGAATGTCCTGCGGTAGACCGTTGGTCAGCACGCCGACGTTGTTGACCACGATGTCGACGTGGCCGAATCGCTCCAGTGCCGTGTCGCGGACATCGTCGAAGGCATCAGCTTCGGAGATGTCGGCGGGGCAGGCCACAGCGATTACCCCCTGGGCCGAGAGCTCCGTCGCCAGCGTGCTGATACCGATGGCGTCGATGTCGACGGCAACAATGTGGGTGCCGCGTTCGGCGAGGGAGTGGGCAATCGCGCGGCCGATGCCGCTGGCCGCTCCGGTGACAACGGCGACCTTGTCCTCAAGTGTGTTCATTGGCGCACGGCATTCAGGAATTCGTGGAGACAGATTGGGTTGTTCTCACGTTCAGGCTCCGCAGCGTGGCCGCCGACGCCGGGGCAGCCAGATAGCCGACCAATCCATCGAAAAGGTCGTTGACATGCAGCGCATAGTTGCGCTGCGGTGCGCCAAAGTGAAGTGCTCGCTGACGGTCGGCCGAGGCATGCAGGCACAGGTTTGTAACGGTCGCTATCCTCTGGGCCCGAAGCGCATTGGGCAGATGCGGCAACAGGCTTCCGGCGGTCCGTAGAAACTTCCGATGCGAGTTCCGCAACGGTGCCGAGACATGAAAGAACGGATGGTTCGCGCTGCGTCCGTACCGCTGCAATTGCTCGATGAACATCAGATAGTGGTTGTCGGCACTCTCGGCCATATCCACCGTGGGCAGCAGGTGTGCTTCCAGAACTGATCGCAGATCATCGAGATCGCTACGGGCGGCAAGCAATTCGCGACGTCGGATGATGTGCGGCAGCCGGTACTCGATGATTGCCGTTACCAGAGCGCTTTTGGAGCCGAAGTGGTAGCGGACCGCGGAATTGTTCGAAGTACCGGACTCCGTCGCGATCTGGCGCAGCGAGACACCGTCGAGGCCGTGCGTTGCGAAGAGTCTTTCGCCGACTTCGATCAGCCGGTCGATCGTCGACCCCCGCGGCTCAGGGGATGATTTTTGTGCCACGTCAGAAGAACATCATTGCAAGAGAATTATGTCAACTGCCTTAATTTCTAAGAATGACGCCTTACCTCGATGGCCAGCGTGCGGACTCGCGTCCAACGAGTGGTCTCATTGAGGCTTGCGATACGCAGTAGTGGGTAAACCTCGGGTCGACCCAGAACGGAGCAGCATGAGTGGAAGCGTCCAGACCGGGACTATCACGACGCATGTGCCGGCACGGCTGGACCGACTGCCCTGGGCGCGGTTTCACTGGCGCGTCGTCATCGGGCTTGGCGGTGTGTGGATTCTCGACGGGCTCGAGGTCACGATGGTCGGCAACGTGTCGTCTCGGCTTACCGAGAAGGGCAGTGGCATCGAACTTGACCCCGCCCAGATCGGCGTGGCAGCGGCGATCTACATCGCGGGGGCCTGCCTAGGCGCATTGTTCTTCGGTCACCTGACCGACCGCTTCGGACGACGCAATCTGTTCATGCTGACCCTCGCGGTATATCTGGTCGCGACCGTTGCCACCGCATTCGCTTTTGCCCCATGGTATTTCTTCGTCGCACGCTTCTTCACCGGCTCCGGGATCGGGGGCGAATACGCCGCCATCAACTCGGCGATCGATGAGTTGATCCCCGCGCGGGTGCGGGGTCGCGTGGACCTGGTGATCAACGGGACATACTGGCTCGGTTCGGCCGCGGGAGCGGCCGGCGCGCTGGTGGTTCTGAACACGTCGAACTTCCCGGCCAACATCGGATGGCGGCTGGCCTTCGGCGTGGGAGCAATCTTCGGTATTTTCGTCCTTCTGGTCCGGCGCAATGTGCCCGAAAGTCCACGCTGGTTGTTCATTCACGGGCGAGAGCAGGAAGCCGAACACGTCGTCGCCGCGATAGAAGACGAAATTCAGCACGATACCGGCCAGCCGCTGCCGGAGCCGCAAGGGCGCCCGCTCAAAGTCCGTCAGCGTGAGACTATTTCATTCCGAGAGATCGCCCGGGTGGCGTTCAAGCTCTATCCGCGCCGCGCCGTCCTGGGCTTGGCGCTGTTCATCGGACAAGCGTTTCTCTACAACGGCGTGACGTTCAATCTCGGCACGCTGTTGAGCGAGTTCTACGGCGTCGCATCCGGCACGGTGCCGCTGTTCTACATCCTGTGGGCGCTCAGCAATTTCGTCGGACCCCTGGTCCTTGGGCCGCTGTTCGACACCGTCGGCCGCAAACCGATGATTTCGTTGTCCTATATCGGTTCGGCCGTCGTGGCCGTGGTGCTCGCCGTGGTGTTCGTGACCCAGGCTGGCGGCGTCTGGGCCTTCATCATCGTGCTCGCGGTGACCTTCTTCTTAGCCTCAGCCGGCGCCAGTGCCGCTTATTTGACCGTCAGCGAGATCTTCCCGATGGAGACCAGGGCGCTGGCGATCGCGTTCTTCTACGCCGTCGGCACCGCGATCGGCGGTATCAGCGGTCCGCTGCTCTTCGGTCAGCTGATCAATTCGGGTCAACGCGGCCTGGTGGTCTGGTCGTTCCTGATCGGAGCGGTCGTAATGGCCATTTCGGGCCTCGTTGAACTCTGGCTCGGTGTCGCGGCCGAGCAACGCCCGCTGGAAGAACTGGCGTTGCCGTTGACAGTCGCCGACGCCGAGCACGAGGAAGAGCCGGGGGACACCGCGGGATAGGCGTGTCGTGGGCCAACATCAACGTTAACGCCGTCTGAACACTTGTCGCATGTGGCCTTGGCGTTGGATGGGGGATGCGCCGTGGACTCGACTTTGGAACACTCGGGAACTATGAGACGTCTGCTGATTCTGACAAGCGTCGCCGCCATGATCGGTCTGGCTGCGCCGGCATACGCCGACCCCCCGTCCGATGCCGACGCCGACTTCATTTCCCAACTCAAAGCCGCCGGGCTTACCGATCAGGACCCGGCCGCCGCGATCGCGGTTGCCAAGGACGTGTGCTCGTTAGTCGACAAGGGCACGCCGGACACGGAAATCGAGAGCAACCTTGTGTCGCGCAATCCGGGCTTAACGGCGCACGGCGCCGCCGAGTTCATGACACTCGCGGCCGGCGAGTACTGCCCGAAATACCTGACCGGCAAGGGGCGGCCCCCGAAACCGCCAGGTGCTCAAGGCAACTAGGGCTAGCGGCTAAACCCTGCTGCGGACCACCTCGTCGGCGGCCGCCCGCATTCGCTCGGAGAGTCGAAGCAGATCGTGCTCGCCGATCCCGTTCTGGAGTGTGTACGCAAGTTGCCGTAACTCGAGAGCGGAGTTGCGCAGTTCGTCAAGGAGACGCGCCTCAATGGTGAGCATGACCTTCTTCCTCAGCTAAGACGGGCCAAAGCCCGTCAATCCAACTTAAAAAATGTACCCAGTCCAGCGGCTGGTCCGGGAGATAGTTCGGGCCATTGTTACGGGACTTTGACATGCCGTTTACACCCTCGAGCAAGCTCGAGAAGTCGACTTAGCCTCGCAGGCGTCGGCCCGTCGAACCAGACTGCAGTTCTCACCCAACGCGGGCCCATATGTCACGGCACCGCAATGACATCGCCACGTTGAGTGACGTCCGCAGGAGCATGCAGTGCTACCGACGAGCATCCGTTCTGGCCGCATCAGATGACCGCGGGGACAGCGCAGGGGTGGCGAGGCCGCCGAGCGACTCGACGGGAACTGCACCAGCTCACCGACCGCAGTCATGGGCCGACGGTAGGCGTCTACCCTGCGTGCGAGATTAATAATTCGGGTGAGCTTGCTGAGAAAGGAAGATTTAAACCCATTGCCTACGCTGATGACGGGATTTGTTCAATTCGACTTAATTCGGTATTCGCTGGGCTGCGCCTTGTCATCCCAAAACTCTGCGCCGCCAAGTAGCCTGATCCCGTGCAAATCGGCGTACTGGGTGCAGCTCGTATCGCGCCGCCGGCGCTCATCAAACCGGCCAAGGCAAACGCCGACGTCGTAGTCGCCGCCGTCGCGGCGCGCGACGTTTCGCGTGCGCAGGCATTTGCCGCCAAACACGACATCGCCCGGGTGCACGACAGCTATGACGCTTTGCTCGCCGACCCCAATCTCGACGCCATCTACAACCCGCTACCGAATGGCTTGCACGGCAAGTGGACCCGAGCCGCGCTGGCTTCCGGTAAGCATGTGCTGTGCGAAAAGCCGTTCACCGCAAACGCCGCGGAAGCTCGTGAGATCGCTGAGCTGGCCGCACAGTCGGACCGAGTCGTGATGGAGGCGTTTCACTACCGCTACCATCCGATGGCTTTGCGAATCGAGGAGATCATCGCCTCGGGCGAACTGGGCAAGCTCAAGCGGGTGGAGGCGGCCCTGTGCTTCCCGCTACCGAAGTTCTCCGACATCCGCTACAACTATTCGCTCGCCGGCGGCGCGACCATGGACGCTGGGTGCTATGCGGTCCACATGGTCCGCACGTTCGGCGGTTCAACCCCGGAAGTCGTTTCAGCGCAGGCGAAATTGCGCGATCCGCAGATCGACCGGGCCATGACGGCAGAGGTGCGGTTCGCCGAGGGGCACACCGGCCGGATCCGTTGCTCGATGTGGTCGTCGCATCTGCTGGAGTTCAGCGCTCACGTGGTTGGCGACCAGGGCGAGCTCCGCGCACTAAATCCGGTAATGCCGCAGGTTTACCATCGGCTCTCAGTTCGATCAGCTGCCGGTAAACGTGTCGAGCGTTTTTCGCGCCGCGCCTCCTACGCGTATCAGCTCGACGCCTTCGCCGCCGCTGTGTTGCGCGGCGAACCGGTCAAGACCACGCCCGAAGACGCGATCGAGAACATGACCGTTATCGACGCGATCTATCGTGCCGCCGGGCTGCCGCTGCGCGAGCCGAGCTGATCGGTCACGGTGCGACGGGGCGGTTAGTCCACTCCCGGTCGGGCCGGCGTGACGATCGAAACCATCCACCCGCTGCGCCGGTGCCGCCGTCGGTCGGGATGGTGTGGCCGGTGACGAAGGCCGACAGGTCAGACGCCAAAAACAGGATCACCCGGGCCTGGTCCTCGGGCAACCCCATCCGTCCGACCGGAACCCATTGCGGCCACTGCAGCTGTTCTTCAGCGGTCAGCCACTGCGAGTAGGGCACCTGCAGTGATTCGGTGACATCGGGGCCGATCGCGTTGACACGTACGCCGTCGCGGCCGACCTGCACCGCGAGGCTGCGGGTGAAGTGGATGACGGCAGCTTTGAAAGCGGCGTAGACCGGGTCCTCCGGGTAGCCGCGCAGCCCTTCGACGGACGAGACGTTGACGATCGCGCCAGCATGTTGGTCGATCATCGCCGGCAGGAAGGCGTGCGTGACGAGGAAAACGTGGTGCAGGTTGATTCGGTAGAGCTCGTCCCACAGCTGGGAGTCGGTGTCGACGAAGTTGCCTGGGTGGCGCAGCCAGTGGCCCACGTTGTTCACCAGAACATCCACTTGGCCGTAACGCTCGAGTACTGATTGCGCCAGCGCGGCGACCTGGTCGGCGTCACGGACGTCGGTGACGACTGCCAGAGCGCACCCGCCCGATGCGGTGATCTCGTCAGCGGTCTGCTGAGCATGTTCGGCGTCGATATCGGCGATGACCACTCGGGCGCCATGTTGTGCGAACAGCCGCGCGGTCGCCGCGCCGATACCGCCACCGCCGCCGGTCACCACCGCAACCCGGTCGGCCAGCAGTGCTCCAGCAATCGCTGCGTCGTCGATGCTCATATCAGGGGTTCCTCGGGGTGGGGAGCGTCAATTCTTTTGGCATATTCAAAGTAATTAATGCAGCATTGCGGATCTAGTTCTGGCGCAGCCAGGTTCGATACCGGTCATGACAAGCGGGAAGGTAGGTTTGCGGCCATGTGGAGTTCGCTGCTGGTGCTGGCGCTTCCCATAGCGCTCGACCCGGTGCGTCTCGGCCTCAATCTCCTCCTCGTTTCCAGACCACGGCCCGCTCAGAACTTGCTTATGTACTGGGTCGGTTGCGCGCTAGTCGGCTTTTTCTTATTGCTGATCCCGATTTTGGTGCTGCATTTCACGCCGACGTTTTCTTCGTTCGTGCACGACTTGGCCAACCCGACCACGGCCACCAGTTCCACCGTCCGCACCGTCGAAATCGTCGTGGGTGTGCTCGTTTTATTCATCGCCGCTTTCTTGGCGGTGCGCTATTTGGCGCGTCAGCGAGCCCAGCTGCCGAAACCGGGCGCCAGCACGTCGACCTTGGTCGCGGACTCGGATGCGCCGAACCCGATCTCACGGCTGCTGGGCCGCGGCAAGGATGCGGCGGGCGAGGGCGGATCCGGCTCTGCAAGCCGTCGTCTGCTCAGCCGCGCGAACGCCGCATGGGAAAGCGAGTCTTCCTGGGTAGCGTTGGCGATCGGCTTCTGGGCCGGGCCTAACCCAGCCATGGTTGTATTCGGCCTCACCACCATCCTGACCTCGGGAGCCGCGCTTGGCGTGCAGACCAGCGCCGCCATCGTTTTCATCGTCGAGACGCTTGCGGTTGTCGAGATCGTTCTGCTTGGCAATCTGGTCGCGCCTGCCAAAACGGAAGCGTTGTTGCGACGGCTACACGACTGGGCACGGTTCTATCGGCGGCAGATCCTGGTCGTCATGCTGGCATTGGTTGGGCTCGCGCTGATGGCTCAGGGCATGGGCATCATCTGAGCTGCGGCACATTAGCTGATGGCCTGGTCGGGTTCGGGCAGCATCTCGCGAGCCGATCGAGGCCTGGGGCGCGGACGCCGCGGCTCACGGACTCCGGCGTCGCCGTCACCCCGAAGCCACAGCCGGACTACCGATCCGGCCCTCACCTTTGCGCCGGACTCCGGGCTCTGGTCGGTGACGACCCAACCGGGGCTTCCGGGGTCGGTCGGGGTGTCCGGGTGGGCGTTGATTGCCACGAGTCCCTTTCCCGCCAGCACATCGCGGGCTTCGATCCATTCCAGCCCGACTAGGTTGGGCACGAGCACTTTCGATGCCCGACGCTGCTCTTGGGCGCGCATCGCCACCAGGTGCACGGCCTCGTCGTCCAAAACTGTCGACGGGGCGTCGTCGAGATCGCGCCACCGCTCCCAGGCGGATTGCCGCGTGACGCCTAACTGGGTAGCGATTTCAGCCCAGGGTTTGCCGTGCAGTCGGGCGGCCCGAACGGCGGCTAATTCGGCTTGGTCGAGCATGCGGCGCACAACACCGATGTCGGAGAGGGAGGCCAGCCCGTCGTCCTCGGCACCTGGGCGTCCGCTGTTGACCGCAAGCCGCCGCCACGCTTGTCGCGCCTGCTCCCACGCGTCCGCAACGCTCATGCAGTCAGGCTACCCTGACACGGTAACCATCGAAACGCTGCTGGCAACTAGGACCCTTCGCCCTATCATCGGGTGATGGGCGCCGGTGGGCTGGATACCGTGGGCTCGCCGGCATTCACCGACGAGGAGTCGGCGCGGTATCGCGCCGCCGGCTGGTGGTCGGATTGGACGTTGTCCGACGCGGTGCGCCGCAACGCTCAACAGTCACCGGACCGTTGCGCCTATGCCGACGATCCCGGCACAGCTCTCACGTGGCGTGAATTCGACTGTTCGGCAGACGCTCTGGCTGGCCAGCTAGCCGGTGTCGGTGTGGAACGAGGCGATCGGATTGCGGTGTGGCATGGCGACTCCGCCGCCATCCACGTGTTGTTTGTTGCGATCGAACGTTGCGGCGCCGTCGTCGTCGGCATCGGGGCACGCGCCGGCACCCGGGAGGTCGCGGCGATACTGCACAGTTCGCGACCGAAGCTGCTGATCAGCGATCAGCAGCGCAGTGCTGCCGCGATGCAGGCCGTCAGACGTGTGGCCGCTGAATTTCCTGTCCCGTCACTCGTCTTGGCTCACGATGCCGACCTACCGCGGCTTAGCACCGACGCGGAACGTAGGGCGGTTGAGGTCGAATCCCAACTCGGCCCCGACGACGTCTTCCTGATCAACTCCACGTCCGGGACTACGGGCCTGCCCAAGTGCGTCGTGCACACCCAGAACCGTTGGTACTACTTTCACCAGAAGGCGGTCGCCAACGGGCAACTGACGTCGGACGACATCTTCTTGCCCGTTATCCCCACGCCCTTCGGCTTCGGGCTTTGGACCAGCCATACCACGCCGATCTACCTGGGTGCCACCGCGGTGATCTTGGAGCGGTTCACCGCCAGCGCAACGTGGGCGGCGATAGCCCGACACAAGGTCAGCGTATTGTGCTGTGTCAGTACACAACTGACGATGCTAATGGCCGATCGCGCTTGCCGGGATTACGACTTGAGCTCATTGCGCGTCGTTTTCACCGGTGGCGAGGCACTGCCGTACCGGCCGGCTGCCGAGTTCGAGGAGCTCACCGGCGCAAAGATCCTGCAGTTCTACGGCTCCAATGAAACCGGTCTGCTCAGTGGGACGACCGTGCACGACTCGCTGCAACGAAGACTCCGCACGGGTGGCCGCATCGTTCCTGAAATGTCGGTCCGGCTCTTCGACGGCGACGACGACGTCACCAAGACCGGCCGGGGCCAGCCCGCGTGCCGGGGTCCCGCGACCAGCCTCGGCTACCTCGGCGGTACCGACCACGATCAATTGTTCACCCGCGACGGGTGGATGCGGATGGGCGACATCTGCGAGATCGACGCGGAAGGCTATCTGCGCGTCACCGGCCGCACATCCGATTTCATCCTGCGCGGCGGCAAGAACATCAGCGCAGCGCAGGTCGAGGATGCCGCCATGACACACCCCGCGATCGCGGTGTCGGCAGCGGTCGCCATGCCCGACCCGGTGTTCGGTGAGAAGGTTTGCCTCTACGCCGAACTCGCTGACTTGGCGACCATCGACCTGCCCGAACTCGTTGAGTATCTGTTGGCGCAGGGCATATCCAAAGAGCTGCTGCCCGAGCGACTCATTGTGGTCGATGAACTACCCCGATCATCCGGTGGAAAAATCGCCAAAGGCCGGCTCCGTGAAGATATTCGAGCCAAGATGGAGGCCAATCATGAACGCGCGTGACGCACGGCGAGGTGGACTGGAGGTGTGGGCGCCCTCGGTGGTGCCCCCGATCGGCGTCGAGCTATCACACGAGCAGGCGCTCGCCGTGGCCTTTCGGCACCTGGCCGCCATCGGTTTCGCCGAGAACATGGCCGGACACATCACCTGGCAGCCCGACGGACACACCGACATGTTGGTCAACCCGTGGGGACTGTGGTGGCAGGAGTTGACCGCATCCGATATCTGCCTGGTGGATAGCGAAGCCCGCGTGGTCCGCGGCCGTTGGGATGTCACGCCGGCGATCCATATCCATACCGAACTGCACCGCGTCCGGGACGACGCGCGGGTGGTCATTCACAACCATCCGTATTACGTATGCGTACTCGCCGCGCTGGGCAGGCTGCCCGAGCTGGTTCAGCAGACCGGCTCGCTATTCCTGGACGATTTGTGTCTGGTCGGTACATATGACGGGGAGATCGACAGCCCTTCCCGCGCAGCCGATCTGGCGGCCCGCATCGGCGGGGCTAACTTGACCATTTTGGCCAACCACGGCGTTATCGCGACAGGTCGCAACCTGCCCGAGGCTGTCTACCGCGCCGCGTCGATCGAGCGGGTATGCAAGCTGGCCTACGACGTCATGCTCACCGGCAAGGAGCCGGTGACGATGAACTGGTCGGACATGGCGGGCATGCAGCGGTCGCTGATCGAACGCGCCGCCGATGTCTACTGGGCAGGGGCAGCGCGAATGACGATCAAAGCCGATCCCGCCGTGCTGAGCTGACTGGACTGCAAACAAATGAAATCGATCGACGAGCTGGCCGCCAACCCGAAGTTCACCACCGCCAAGACCGGGGAAGATCGCTCTGTCACCTTTCTGCCGGACCCGCCACGGGCGCATCGCCGTTACACGGTGATCTCGGTCGACGATCACATTGTCGAACCTCCGGACACGTTCACTGGACGTCTGCCGGGCAGATTCGCTGACCGAGCACCCAGGGTTGTGGACACCGGAGACGGCGGGCAGACATGGGTTTACGACGATCAGGAACTGCCCAATGTCGGGTTCAACGCGGTGGTCGGCCGACCGGTGTCGGAGTACGGGTTCGAGCCGGTGCGGTTCGATGAAATGCGGCGCGGCGCATGGGATATTCACGACCGCATCAAAGACATGGACCTGAACGGCATCTACGCCTCACTCAACTTTCCGTCGTTTCTGCCAGGGTTCGCCGGCCAGCGGCTGCAGCAGGTGACCGACGATCGCGATCTGGCGTTGGCCTCCGTGCGCGCATGGAATGACTGGCACCACGAGGTTTGGGCGGGTTCATACCCCGGTCGGATCATTCCCTGTCAGTTGCCCTGGCTGCTGGATCCGGAGCTCGGCGCCAAGATGATCCTTGAGAACGCCGAGCGCGGCTTTCACGCCGTCACGTTCAGCGAGAACCCGGCGATGCTCGGATTGCCGAGTATCCATTCCGGCCACTGGGATCCGATGATGGCAGCGTGCGCCGAAACCGAGACCGTGGTGAACCTTCACATCGGATCTTCGGGTTCGTCGCCGTCCACCACCGAAGACGCGCCACCGGATGTGCAGGGAGTGCTGTTCTTCGCCTATGCCATTTCGGCAGCGGTCGACTGGTTGTACTCCGGGCTGCCCAGCAAGTTCCCCGATCTGAAGATTTGTCTGTCCGAAGGTGGCATCGGCTGGGTCGCGGGGCTGCTGGATCGCCTCGATCACATGCTCAGCTACCACGCGATGTATGGAACCTGGGCTTCGTTGGGTGAGAGCCTCACTCCTGCAGAGGTTTTTACACGCAACTTCTGGTTCTGCGCGGTGGAGGACAAGTCGTCGTTCGTACAGCACGACCGGATCGGTGTAGACAACATCATGTTGGAAGCTGATTACCCGCACTGCGACTCCACCTGGCCGCACACCCAAGAAACGATCCACGAACAAATCGCCGATCTTCCACAGGACGTGATCCGCAAGATCACCTGGCAGAACGCCTCGCGGCTGTATCGCCATCCGGTGCCGCTCGAAGTCCAGCAGGATCCAGAGGTGTTTTAGTGACACCGAGAACCGTGACTACCCCCGGTCGCCATCACGAAGGCCCGGTGCAGATGCGTGTGGAGAGTCTGCGCCGCTACCCGGTGAAGTCGATGCTCGGCGAGGTCGTGCCGTCGATGTTCATCGACGAGCGCGGCGCGTCGGGGGACCGGCGGCTAGCTCTTGTTGACTCGGAGACCCACCGGATAGCCAGCGCCAAGCAGCCGCGGTTGTGGCGCAAGCTTTTACAGTTCACCGCGAGCGGGGACACCGGCCGGGTATCCATACGGTTGCCCGATGGAGGAAGCATCGCAGCAGACGACCCCGGCATCGACGAAGTCCTCTCGGAGCTGGTGGGACGGTCAGTCAGCCTGGTCAGCAAGCGGCCGCGGGGCGCCACCCTGGAACGGCCGGACCCCGAGACGGTGCTAGAGCTGGGCGAAGATGCCGAAGTCGCGGGTCAGCTCCTCGAGATCGGCCATGCGACGCCCGGAGACTCGTTCACCGACCTCGCACCGCTGCATGCGATCACCACGACCACCGTGCAGCACATCGGCACCGAGGCGCTGCGTTACCGACCCAACGTGGTGATCGCCACCCCGCCCAGCTACTCGCCCTATGCGGAAAACGATTGGGTTGGCAGAGATCTGAGCATCGGCGAGACGCGGTTGCATGTTTTGAAGCCAACATCACGATGTGTGCTGCCCACGCTTGAGCATGGCGAGCTACAGCGGGCACCTCATGCGCTGCGCACACCGGCGGCCGAAAACCGTCTGCCATCACCGGGATCCGGCGCGGTGCCCTGCGCCGGGGTCTACCTGACAGTACTGGTCGAAGGCACCATTCACACCGGCGATCCGGTGATTCTGCAGTAGCGTAGAGCTATCCGCCGTCGTCGACACTCCGCAGCGCGGGCATCACCGCTTCGTCGACGTAACGCAGATACTTCCAAGCGATGTCGGGCGGGATGCCCCCGCACAACGGCGCAAGTGTGAGCATGCCACCGCCGCGAACATGCGCGATCGCTTCGTCGGCAGTGAAGATGCGATGAGTGCGCGACGTCGCCCGTAGCTCATCGACGTCGCTGACATCGGCGATACCCGTCGTCGTCTGATCGCCGGGATTCCAGTCGGCGTATGCGCGCGCGTCGTGCAGCAGGTGCGGTCCGATCTCGCGCCAGGCGAGGTCCACGTCGGGCGCGACGAAACACACGCTGGGCGTATCGCGATTGGGCAGCAGCGTCATCCCGGGCTGATGGCCGTGCTCACGACACGCGGTTTCGTAGGCCTCCTGCGAACCGGGAGCGTCGCCCTGGGCGAGGTAGCCAAGTCCGTACCGGCCGGCGCGTCGCGCGGCAGCCAAACTGCCTCCGCCCCACATGATTAGCGGACCCTGCGGCGAGGACGGCGAGGGTGTCACCTTGATTCGCCGACCCTCGTGTTCAACCGCCTCGCCGGCAAGGAGGCGACGCAGTAGACCGAGCTTTTCGTCGGCCATTCGTCCGCGCGCCCGCAGGTCCAGACCGAAATGCTGGTATTCCTCGGGCCGATACCCAAGCCCGAATACATAGCTGGCGCGTCCCTTGCTGAGGATGTCCAAGACGGCGATCTCTTCGGCAAGCCGAACGGGGTCGTAGAACGGCAGGATGACGATCAGCGTCAGCATCAACTGCTTGGTGCGCGCGGCGATCGCACTGGCAAGGATCAACGGCGTTGGCAGGTAGCCATCCGGCGAACCGTGGTGCTCGCACAGCACTGCCGCCAGGCAGCCCCGTGTTTCGGCCCACGCGCACATGTCGACCGCGGCCTCGTACAGCTCGGTCGGTGCCGCTCCGAAATCGGGTGCGCGCATGTCGAATCGCATCGAATACATGGGCCGTTACCTAACTTGGTTCTCTACGAACATATAGACTCCGCGGCCATGACCGTACCTCATTCATCGCTGGCTGGTCGGCGCATTCTGATCACCGGCGGCGCCACCGGTATCGGTGCCGCCGCGGTGCGGGTGCTACACGAGGCGGGGGCGCGTGTGGTCGCGACCTACCATCGCACCGCGCCCGCCGACGACATCGCCCCGGTGACCTGGCTGCAGTGCGATGTCCGCGACGCCGAGGCGGTCGACGCGGCGGTTGGTGGCGCGGTGCAGGAACTCGGCGGCCTGGATGTGCTGGTCAACGCCGCCGGCTTGTGGCAGGCGGGAGTGCCCGGACATATCAGCAGCGACGACATCGACTTCCTGTTGGCAACCAATGTCAAGGGAACAATTCTCACCAACCAGGCGGCACATGCGGTGATGCGCGGCAGCGGTGGCCAGATCATCAATTTTGGTTCCGCCGAGGCGGTTATGGGCAGCCCGATCGCCGCGGTGTACGCCGCTACCAAGGGAGCCGTTCAAGCCTGGACCCGGTCGGCAGCCAAGGCCTGGGGAGCAGACCGGGTCACCGTCAATGCGCTGGCGCCGGCCGTGCAAACTCGAGGCGCAGACCGGTTCCGGCATTTCCTGGGTCCGGATGCCGCGGCATTCATGGATCAGCAGATGAAGTTGTCCATTCCGCTCGGCGGCAAGCTCGGCGACCCGGCGAGCGACTTGGGGCCGGTGTTGGTCTTTCTCGCCGGCGAGGGCGCCGGGTTCATCACCGGGCAGCTGATCCCGGTGGACGGCGGCCTCGCCATGGTCGGCGGCTGAGCGGACCGGCCCGGTGGATCGCCTCGGTGTCGAGATGCTCTGCGTCTTTGGCATGCCGCCGGTCGAATACGTCCACCTTGTCGCCGATTTGGGTTGCCGCTTTATCACCACCGGTTTAGACGGCTTTGTGCTCAAACAGCTCGGCTATCAACCATTTTCGCTACGTAACGATCCTGGATTGCGTCGAGAGCTACTTGCGGCGATGGACGACCGCGGCATATCGATCTCATTGGGGGAGGGGCTGCTCATCGCGCCCGGGGTCGACGTTCGTTCGTATGCCGCCGATTTGGACATCATGGCCGAACTTCAGATCCCGCGGATCAACACCGTCAGCCTCGAGGCCGACCGGGCCCGCACGTTCGACGAGCTTGCCGTGCTCACCGACTTGGCCGCCGATCGAGGCATTGTGACGAGCGTCGAACCCGTTCCCGGCCTTGCTATCGCGGACTTGCCGACCGCCATGGCCGCCGTCGAACACGTAGGCCGAAAAGAGATCAGCCTGCTGATCGACACGATGCACGTGGCCCGCTCCGGCGCGGGTCCGGAAGATCTTCGATCGCTGCCCGCCGAGCGGATCGGTCACGTGCAGCTCTGTGACGTCCCGTTGCGGTCCACTAAGCAGTACCACTACGCGGAGGAGGCGACGTATCACCGAATGGCGCCCGGTGAAGGCGAGTTGCCGCTGGCCGAGATGCTCGCAGCCCTGCCAGGTGATTGCGTCGTCGGGTTGGAAGTGCCGATGCTCTCCCGCGCCGAGGTCGGCGTCAGCGCCTACGACCGATTACTGCCCTGCGTCGAGAGCGCGCGGGCGCTGCTGGCTCGCGCCGACGAAATCCGTTGAGTCAGTTGTGGCGGGCCGCTTCTTGGACGAGCTGGACGCGGGAGCTCAGGCCGAGTTTGGTGTAGACGTGGGTGAGGTGGGTTTGCACGGTGCGTGGTGAGACGAACAGCCGGGTGGCGATGTCTTTGTTGGCCAGTCCTTCGCTGACGAGCCGCACGACGTCGAGCTCGGTCGGGGTGAGTGCGGCCCAGCCGTTGGTTGGGCGTTTGCGTTGGCCGCGCCCGCGCTGCGCGTAGGCGATCGCCTCCTCGGTGGACAGGGCAGCGCCCTCCGCCCACGCGGAGTCAAAGCCGTTCTCACCCAGCGCATCTCGCAGCGCCGCCACCGAGGCTTGGTAGTCGGCGTCATAGATCTGGAAGCGCACCACGCCCATACGCTGCCGGATGCCGTATGCCGCGCCGAACAGCCGGGCCGCTTCGCGGTGACTGCCGGCATCGCCGGCCAGAGTGCCGAGGCACTCCAGGGTGTCGGAAATGCCCAAACAACCTTGCATGCCGGCGGCCATCGCGAGCGCGTCGTGGACGTCGCGCTCAGCCTGCTCCAGCTCACCCTGCGCGATCGCCACCCGAGCGCGCGTGCTCAGCGCCCACGTCAGCCACCAGCCGGTTGTTGTCGCGACGGCCTCGTCGGCCAAACGGCGGGCCGCGATCAGATCCCCGCCGGCCAGCGCGGCCTGCGCACTGAACACGCGCTGCACCGCCGCTCTCGCGGGCAGGACACTAAAGTGCTGCCCGGCCTTCTCGCTCGCGTCTTCGGCCGTCGCAGCATCGCCGGTGGCCAGGGCCGCGGTAGCCAACGCTGTGTAGGCGTTGCCCGCGGCAAGCCCGCCAAGCTCGGCGC
>NZ_JBAPPI010000067.1:0-1952 GCF_049280035.1 Mycobacterium sp.
GGCTACCGCCGGACACCAGCAAACAAGAGCGCGCCCAGGTGGTCGCGCAGGTGCTCGAAGAACTCGACCTGACCAAACATGCCGACACCCGGGTGGACAAGCTCTCCGGCGGCCAGCGCAAACGCGCGTCGGTGGCCCTCGAGCTGCTCACCCAGCCGTCGCTGCTGCTCCTCGACGAGCCGACCTCCGGTCTGGACCCGGCGCTGGACCGCCAGGTCATGCTGATGTTGCGGCAGCTCGCCGACGCCGGTCGCGTGGTGCTGGTAGTCACCCACTCGGTGTCCTACCTCGACGTCTGCGACCAGATTCTGCTGGTGGCGCCCGGCGGCAAGACCGCCTTCAACGGGCCGCCCAGCCAGGTCGGCGCGGCGTTGGGAACCACCAACTGGGCGGACATTTTCGCCAACGTGGGCGCCGATCCCGACGAAGCCAATCGACGCTTCATCGAACGCGACGGCAGACGACAGTCGGCGGCCCCCGCGCTGGAAAGCCCGGCGGACTTGGGCGAACCGGTGCACACCGACCTGATGCGCCAGTTCTCCACGATTGCCCGTCGTCAGGTCCGACTCGTCATCTCCGATCGCGGCTACTCGGTGTTCCTGGCGGTGCTGCCGTTCTTGATCGGTGCGCTGTCGCTGACCGTGAAAGGACCCAAACCGGGACTCGGTCCCGCCGACCCGCTCGGGCTGGCACCGACCCAACCGCAGTACATCATGGTCCTGCTCAATATCGGCGCCGTCTTCATGGGCACCGCGTTGACCATTCGCGATCTGATCGGCGAGCGTCCCATCTTCCGCAGGGAACAGGCGGTCGGTCTGTCCACCACGGCCTATTTGTCGGCCAAGGTCTTCGTCTTCTTTGTTTTCGCGACCGCCCAGGCGGCGATCGCGACGTTTATCGTCAGGCTCGGCAAGGGTGCGCCCACAGCGCATCCCCCGTTCTTCGACAACTCGACGTTCTCGCTGTTTGTCACCGTCGCCGGCACCTGCGTCGCCTCAGCCATTCTCGGCCTGATGCTGTCGGCGGTGGCCCAGTCCAATGAGCAGATCATGCCGCTGCTGGTGGTATCGATCATGTCGCAACTGGTGCTCGCCGGCGGGATGATCCCGGTGTCCGGCCGCGCGGGTCTCAACCAGCTGTCCTGGGTGACGCCCGGACGGTGGGGTTACGCCGCAGGAGCGTCGTCGATCGACTTCCCGAACCTGGTCAAAGTCAAGCAGATTCCGACGAACGACCCGATATGGCAGCACTCGAAGCACATTTACTTCTTCGATATGGCCATGCTCGCGGCGCTGTCGCTGTTCTACGCGAGCTACGTGCGCTGGAGCATCCGGCTCAAGCGCTGAGCCTTTGGCGGCATTCAGCTGCCGGTAGGTGTCAAGCTTGCCAGGGCGTATTCGCTGACCGCGATCAGGGCATCGGTCGCCGATCTACGGTCGCGGGCATCGACATTAATCACCGGGATGTGTTCGGCCAGGGTCAGCGCCTTGCGCACCTCGGTAACGGGATACCTTGGGGCGCCGTCGAACTCGTTGACCGCGATAAGAAATGGCAGGTTGCGATGTTCGAAGAAGTCGACCGCGGCAAAGCTGTCCTGCAGGCGTCGGCAGTCCACCAGGACGACCGCGCCGATCGCGCCGCGCACGAGGTCGTCCCACATGAACCAGAATCGGCGCTGCCCTGGAGTACCGAACAGGTAGAGCACGAGATCCTCGTCCAAGGTGATCCGGCCGAAGTCCATCGCTACCGTGGTGGTGCGTTTGTCCGGGGTGGCCTCCACCATGTCGACGCCTGCCGAAGCGTCGGTGACCATCGCCTCGGTTCGCAGCGGCATGATCTCCGAAACCGCGCCGACGAACGTCGTCTTACCGGCGCCGAACCCGCCGGCGATGACGATCTTCGTGGACGCGGTATCGCGCGCCTTCGGATGCCGTTGGGCCCCTCTCTTAGAG
>NZ_JBAPPI010000068.1:0-5440 GCF_049280035.1 Mycobacterium sp.
GAGCTCGGCGCGCACCGGGCGGTTCGACGACGTCGAGGCGCTGTCGGGACGTGCCATGGCCGCCGACCATCCCGGTTTGCTCAGATTCACGAGCGGTTTCGGCCGGATCACCGCCCTGCTGATGGCCGGCCGGCTGACTGAGGCCCGCGCGCTGGCGCAGCGCTACACCGACTTCGCCGAGCTGCAGCAGCCGGGGCGGGCGATCGGCGAGACGTTGGTGGGTTACGTGGCGATCGCCCAGGGCGATTTCGACGCCGCGGTGACGCTGCTGAGCCGCGCCGCCGATCCGCTGGCGCGGACCGGCTATTCCTGGGGTCCGCTGTCGCTGACGCTGCTCGCTCAGGCGCTTGGCCAGCAAGGTGAACAACTCGAGGCCGCAAAGGTTTTCAGCCGCGCGGAGTCTCGGCACGGCCTGAAGTCGACGCTGTTCGCTCCGGAGTTGGCACTGGCCAAGGCTTGGTCGAAAGCGGCCCGCGGCGACATCACGGGCGCGATCGAAGCCGCCCGTGAAGCCGTGCAGACCGCAGAACGCGGCGGGCAGTCGGCGATCGCGCTGCGCGCGCTGCACGACGCGGCGCGACTCGGCGACACCCGGGCGGTGTTCAAGGCCGAACGCCTGTCGATCGAAGTGGATTGCGTGCTCGGGAGGCTCACGCTCGCGCATGCCCGTGCGCTGGCCGATGGTGATGCCGCGGCGCTCGCCGATGTGGCTGCCGACATGGCCGATCGCGGGCTCGAACCTGCGGCCGCCGACGCGTCCGCCCAGGCACAGCGCGCTTAGCTGCTCAGATACCCGCGCAGCATGGCCACCGCGGCGGTGACCTGGTCGACCGGCACCCGCTCGTCGCGGGTATGCGCCAGGTTGGGATCGCCCGGCCCGTAGTTGACCGCGGGAATGCCTCTGGCGGCGAACCGCGCCACGTCGGTCCAGCCATATTTCGCCCGCACCTGCCCGTCTGCGGCCTCGACCAGGGCCTTGGCGGCCGGCTTGGACAGCCCGGGCAGCGCTCCGGCGGCAAGGTCGGTCTGCTCGATCCGCACGTCGAGGCGAGCGAAAACCTCGTGAATATGGCGCAGTGCGGCATCTGGCGCTCGATCGGGCGCGAAGCGGAAGTTCACGGTCACCGACGCAGCGTCGGGAATGATGTTGCCGGCAACACCACCGTCGATGCGAACCGCCGACAAACCTTCACGGTAGGTACATCCGTCGATCTCCACACTGCGGGGCTGATAGTCCGCCAGCCGGTCAAGCACCGCACCCAGCTTGTGAATCGCGTTGTCGCCCAACCACGATCGCGCGGAATGCGCTCGAGTTCCGGTCGCGTGGATGACCACCCGCAGCGTGCCCTGGCAGCCCGCCTCGATGAAGCCACCGGTTGGTTCGCCGAGGATCGCCACGTCGGCCGATAGCCAATCGGGTAGGTCGCGTTCGATGCGCCCCAAACCGTTTGCGGCCGAATCGATTTCCTCGCAATCGTAAAACACCAGCGTCAGGTCGCGCGCGGGTGCGGTGACCGTCGCGGCCAGATGAAGGAAGACCGCGTCGCCCGACTTCATATCGGTGGTGCCGCAGCCGTACAGCGAAGCACCGTCTCGCCGGCTTGGCAGGTTGTCGGCTACCGGAACGGTGTCCAGATGCCCGGCCAGCAGCACCCGCGTCGGTCTGCCGAGCGCCGTGCGCGCCAGCACGGCATTGCCGTTGCGGACGATCTCGTACCCCAAAGCCTGGGGAGTCTGCGCCCGCAGCGCGGCTTCCACCTCGTCGGCGATGCGCTGTTCCTGCCGCGACTCACTGGGTATGTCGACCAGAGCTGCGGTCAGCTCGATCGGGTCGCCGCGGAGGTCCAGCACGATCCCAGCGTAGTGGGTGGGTAGCGTGGGGCACGTGACTGCAGCTTCAGGCATTGGGCTGGCGACTCTGGCCGGCAACGGGTCGATCCTCGACACTTGGTTCCCCGCACCTGAACTGATCGAATCGGGCGAAAGCGGCACGGTGCGGCTATCGGTGGCTGAGGTTCCCGACGAGTTGGCCGCGCTGGCCGGACGTGACGACGACCGCGGCACCGAGACCGTCGTGGTGCGCACCGTGATCGGTTCGCTGGACGAGAAGGCCGTCGACGCCTACGACGCCTACCTGCGACTGCATCTGCTCTCGCATCGACTGGTCGCGCCACACGGGCTCAACGCCGACGGCTTCTTCGGCGTGTTGACCAATGTGGTGTGGACCAGCCACGGGCCCTGCGCGGTCGAGGATTTCGAGACGGTGCGGGCCCGGCTGCGCCGCCGCGGCCCGGTCGCCGTCTACGGCGTGGACAAGTTTCCCCGGATGGTCGACTACGTCGTGCCGACCGGGGTGCGCATCGCCGACGCTGACCGGGTCCGGCTGGGCGCACATCTCGCGTCGGGAACGACGGTGATGCACGAGGGGTTCGTCAACTACAACGCGGGCACATTGGGCGCCTCGATGGTCGAGGGCCGCATCTCGGCAGGCGTGGTGATCGGCGACGGCTCCGACATCGGCGGTGGCGCGTCGGTCATGGGCACCCTGTCCGGCGGTGGCACCGAGGTGATCTCGATCGGCAAGCATTGTCTGCTCGGCGCCAACGCCGGTCTGGGCATTTCACTCGGTGACGACTGCGTCATCGAAGCCGGCCTGTATGTCACCGCGGGCACCAAAGTCGTGATGCCCGACGGCAATTCGGTCAAAGCCCGGGAGCTCTCCGGCAGCAGCAACATGCTGTTCCGTCGCAACTCGGTGACCGGCGCGGTCGAGGTGGTGTCCCGCGACGGTCGCGGTATCGCGCTCAACGAGGACCTGCACGCGAACTGAGCTACCGGCCGCCTCCAGGCAACTCGAGTGTCGAAGACACTGCCGCGATACCGGCACCCGGAGTGGATTGCAGCGCTGTCCCCCTCGTTTCGGGAAGCAGATAGGTGCACACCAGGCTGGCCAGGGCGAGGATGGCCAGCATGGGGCCGACCGCCCAGCTGCCATAGGTTGCCTGAAGTGTTCCGGCAATCAACGGTGGCAACGCGCCGCCAAAGATGCCGGCGGTGTTAACCGCCAGCGCCGATCCGCTGTAGCGGTAACGGGTGGCGAACAGCTCAGGAATGAACGCTCCGGTAGGCCCGGAGCCGATCGCGGCGATCGCGGACATGCCGACGATGGCGACCGCGTACAAAACCGGCTTGCGGGTATCCATCAACGGAATCACCGCAAGCGCCCATGGCACACATCCCGCCCAGCCCAGCAACATCATCCGGCGACGCCCGACTCGATCGGACAGACTGGCCGATAGCGCGACGAACGTGATGCTTGCCAGCCCGCCCAGTGCCCCGACGGCCCAGATGAAGCTGCGGGTGTAGCCCAGATGGAAATGGGCGTACACGGTCAGGTAGGTGTTTCCCATGTAGGCGAAGCCGAAGCCGCCCAGGATGCTGCCCGCGGCCAGCAGGATCTCTCGGCGCTGCAAGCGCAGCAACTCCGCGATCGGCGCTGTGGGGACCAGGTTGCGGGCCTTTTCCTCGGCAAACACCGGCGTTTCGTCGATCCGCAGGCGCACATACAGGGCGATACCGATCAGGCCGGCGCTGATCAGGAACGGAATGCGCCATCCCCACTCCATGAAGGCGGGGCTGTCTTCACCGATGCTGAAGTTCACGCCTAAAAACGTCAGGCTGCTCAGCACCGCCGCGGTGCCGCCGCCGAGCAGGGTGAACATGCCGTACCAGCCGCGTCTGCCGGCTGGCGCGTGCTCGGCGCTCAGCAACGCCGAGCCTGCCCATTCGCCGCCGACGGCGAACCCTTGCAGTAGCCGCAGCGCAATCAGGATCACTGGGGCTGCGGTACCGATGGCTGCCGTGCTGGGAACCGCGCCGACGGTCACGGTCGCGACGGCCATGATCAGCAGCGTGGCGATCAGGGTCTTCTTTCGGCCGAGCCGATCCCCGAAGTAGCCGAAGGTGGCGGCGCCGATCGGCCGAGACACAAACGCACTGGCAAACGTGCCCATCGACGCGATCGTGGCCAACGTGGGAGACAGGTGGGGAAAGAAGACGGTGGGAAACACCAGCGCCGCCGCGGTGCCGTAGATCAGGAAATCGTAAAACTCGATTGCCGAGCCGACCAGACACGCAGCGGCAACTCGCCTCATCGGCGTGACGCTGCGTCTCTGCACGATAACGACGGTAGGGGAAGGCGCCCTGGCTTGCCCACAAAGAACGCTGATGTCGCACTGTAAAGACGCTGTAAATACTCGGGCGCCTTCGAAGTTTTAGCCTGTCAGCTGCGGGTCAGCAGCTCCTTCTTCAGCACCTTGCCCATCGCGTTGCGTGGCAGGGTATCCACCACCCGCACCTCACGCGGTCGCTTGTGCACCGAAAGTTGTTGGGCGACATAATCGATCAATTCCTGCGGCTCGGCGTCACCAACGACGAACGCGACGATACGCTGGCCCAGGTCGTCGTCGGGCAGCCCGACCACTGCTGCTTCGGCCACCCCTGGGTGCCCGAGCAGCGCCGTCTCGATTTCGCCGGCGCCGACACGGTATCCGCCGGACTTGATCAGGTCGACCGACTCGCGGCCGACAATGCGATGCATGCCGTCGCGGTCGATGATGGCGGCATCACCGGTGCGATACCAGCCGTCGGTGTCGAACGCGTCGGCGGTGGCGTCCGGCCGATTCAGATAGCCGTCGAACAGGGTGGGGCCGCGAACCTGTAGCCGCCCAATCGTTTCCGCGTCGTGCGGCACCGGGCCACCGTCGTCGTCTACCAATCGGGTCTCGATGCCGGCCAGCGGCAGGCCGACCCAGCCGGGACGGCGTTCGCCGTCGGCGCGGGTGGACAGCGTGATCAGCGACTCGGTGGCGCCGTAGCGTTCCACGGGCGGGTGCCCGGTGAGCCGGACCAACTGGTCGAACACCGGCACCGGCAGCGGGGCGCTGCCGGACACCAGTAGCCGCGCCGGCCGCAGCGCCTCGGCGGCCGCCTGGTCAGCCACCACTCGAGACCACACCGTCGGCACACCGAAGTACAGCGTGCCGTTGGCTTGAGAACAGGCCTGAGCGTAGGCCTCCGGCGTCGGTTTTCCGGTGTGCACGAAGCGATTTCCAACTCGCAGCGACCCGAGCAGACCCAAGACCAGACCGTGCACGTGGAACAGCGGCAGCCCGTGCACCAAGGTGTCCTCGGAGGTCCACTGCCAAGCCTCGGCGAGCGCGTCGAGGTCGGCGGCGATCGCTTGACCGCTCAGCTGCACCCCTTTGGGCGGGCCGGTGGTGCCCGAGGTGTAGATGATCAGCGCGGTGTCCTGCGGGGACGGCTCGGGATGGCGGTGCCAGGACCGGGCGTGCGTGCGCACCGGGATGTGCGGCAGGCCCTCCGGCTCGTCAGGCAGCGGGCCGAGCCAGGCCTGCGCACCGGAGTCGGTGAGGATGTG
>NZ_JBAPPI010000069.1:0-3700 GCF_049280035.1 Mycobacterium sp.
CCCGGGAATAACGGGTTGACGTAGACGCGGATCCCGTAGATCGTCGAAGTTTCGCGACGGTGTGGACGGTGTGCACGCTTCACTTCCGGCGTTGGCGGTGTCCAATTCGTCGTAACGGTCGGCCCGGAGCACGCAAGACAGCCGAAAATCTGCCAGGTTGTAGTCCACGCGGTGACGAGGACGCTGGCTCGACCTTGGCAGCACGGAACCGCGACGCCTTGGCGTTGACGCCGTCAACGCCTCGGTCGGTAACGCCTGGTCACGGATGGTGTTGAACGGTGACGTTTCGGAGCATTACAGCAGGTGAAGCGCCCTTTTTCCCTGTTCAGCAAGGGGTTCGAGTCCCCTTAGCTCCACCAGAAAACTGCAGGTCAGAGCCGGTTCTCAAAGTTACGTCGCAGCTAATCTGCTGAAATCGCCGGTCTGTGGGGTTACTACGCCACTTCTGCACTGAATTCCCGTCCGCATTACCTCAATCGAGCTGGCGTGGTTACCGGAAGGGCAAGACGAGTGGTGGCGTGATAAATAGTGTGGACGGACGTTTTGAGACTGGCGCCGGTGGGGGCGAGTTCGCCGGTGCCCAGATTCCGGGCGTACAGGGGGTGCGCGCCGCCTGAGAGTTGCAGCCGCAGGCTGTGGCCCTTCTGCACTCGGTGGGCGCACGGGAGGAGTCGAACCGCCAGGTCCTGAACCTCACCAGCAGGTACGGCGGGGTCGAATCGGACAAAGCCGTCGCAAATGTTCCGTGAGCGCCCTTTAGTGTCGACCTCGCAGACGCGGACGAACAGATCGGCGTTGGGGTTATCCACGTTGACCGTTACCTTGGCCGTCGGAGCCCCCTCGAACTCGACGTCATTTGTCAGTGCAGCACTAGTGAAGGTGAGGACGTCCGACCGGGCTTCCAGCTTTGCGTTGTCCACCACACCTGCACCGCTGGCAAGTCGCCGGCCGCCTACTGCCGGGGTCGGATCGGCAGGGTTGAAGCAGAAGGTCGAAGTACCGCCCGTCGCGGCAGCGGACGCGAGCCGGCCTCCCTCGTGGACGAACCAGGAGGTCTCGGTGCTGGCCGGAGGCCAACTCTGCGCCGAGTGCCAGGTGCGACTGGTGCCGGTGACGAATGTGCGCACCGGATCGGTTCGTCGGGGAGACGCCTGCGTGCCCAGATACGTGTCGAACCATTGCAACGCTTCGTTGTCGATGACGCCAGACCCTTTGAGCACATGGCCACGATGAGTCCACGGCCCGAGCGTCAATGCGACATCGATCCCTCGGGACCGAAGGGTCTCGTACTGGACGACCGTCTGCCGGAGGAACACGTCGTACCAACCACCCACTAGGAGCGTCGGCGTCCGAACGCGCTCAAGCGCGTCGGCGAAGTCATAGTCGCGCCAGTAAGGGTCGGCTGGGTCGGGGTGGTCCAGCCATTCCCGGTACCACGGTGCGCGAGCACCCAAAACTGCTGACGCTGCTTCGGCCAGGGGAAGGCTTGAGTATGCCGACTTCAATCGGTTCGCCCGCTTTCTGCCGGCGAGCTGCCGCAGCGCGCTCGGCCGGTCCTCGAATGCCACGCTGTTCGCATCGGACCATCCCAGATAGGTTTCCAGGGCGAATGCCCCGCTATCCCAAATGGAACTACTGAAATCGTGCGGCCCCGCGATCATCACACTTGCTTGAAGTTCGGGCGGCGGGTCCATCAGAAGGGCCCACTCGGTGTACGCCAAATACGACATCCCCATGGTTCCGAGGCTCCCGTTGAACCATGCTTGTTCCCGCAACCAGACCAGGGTGTCCTGCGCGTCCGCGGCTTCGCGCACCATCGGCTGGAAAGTATCGGTCGATCCGGCAGTTCCCCGGCAGCTCTGCAGCAGCACGTGATATCCCTGTGCGGCCAAGGCCCGGCCCCACAACGCGTCCAGTGGTGCGCCCCGCCCATAGGGTGTCCGAATAAGAATCGTCGCCCCACCGTCGCCAGGCTCGGCGGGCCCGTAAAGGTCGCCGAGCAAGGCGAATCCGTCCCGAGTTGGGGTACGCAGACCACGCTCGACAAAAATCTTGTTCCGCGGTTTCGGCATCCCTCTGAGCCGGCGCAGCAATCCGTCGACCGCGCGTGCAGACACCCCAGGCACCATCCTCACCACAAACCCGCCTCCTTGTGTCGTTCGCTAGGGTTCGGCAAGCTGCTCAATAACCGGACCACACGGTCAAGTTTTTTTTGCTACTCAGCGGAATCAATCAAGCCGCAGCGCCGCTGGCGGACAGCCAACCGAATTTGTGGCTGCGTTATCTGGCGTTGATTCTCGATGGTCTGCAGACCGAGACCCCTCATGCATTGCCGCATCCTTCGCCCCGGCCATTTTCCGTCGACTGCGATTGAGCAGATCTGCGCGCCGGAAGACCCGGATCACCGCTCGCTGTCGAGCGCCACCATCTGCGTGGCGTCGTAGCGGTCACCGGCGGCCGCGTCTTTGGGTACCGCGGACTCGATGGTGGCGAGTTGCTCGGCGGTCAACTCGAAGTCGAGCGCGCCCAGCGACTCGCCCAGCCGCTCGCGTCTGCGGGCCCCGACCAGCGGGACGATGTCCTCGCCTTGGGCGGCTACCCACGCGATCGCGACCTGGGCCACGGATACGCCGAGCTCGGCGGCCACACTGCGCAGCCGCTCGACGAGGGCCAGATTGCGGTCGAGGTTCTCGCCGCTGAAGCGTGGGCTGTGTGCCCGGAAGTCGCCCGAGCCGACGCGGTCGACCGACCAGTGCCCGCTTATCAGCCCACGCGACAACACCCCGTACGCGGTGACACCAATGCCCAGTTCGCGGCAGGTGTCTAGGATGTCGCCTTCGGGGCTGCGGGAGATCAGCGAGTATTCGATCTGCAGGTCGCTGACCGGGTGTACGGCGTGCGCGCGGCGGATGGTGTCCGCACCGACCTCCGACAATCCAAGATGCCGCACATATCCGGCCTGAATCATCTCGGCGATCGCGCCGACGGTGTCCTCGATCGGCACCTCGGGATCGAACCGGGCCGGCCGGTAGACGTCGATGTGATCGGTGCCGAGCCGTTGCAATGTGTAGGCGAGGGAGTTCTTGACGGCGACCGGGCGGTTGTCCTGGCCCAGCCACGACGCGTCCGGGCCGCGCAGGGAGCCGAACTTGACGCTGATCTGCACCTGGTCGCGTTCGTGTGCGCGCAGGGCTTCGCCGAGCAGCATCTCGTTGTGGCCCGTGCCGTAGAAGTCGCCGGTGTCGAGCAGGGTGATGCCGGCGGCGAGCGCGGCGTGGATGGTGGCGATGCTCTCAGCGCGGTCGCTGGGCCCGTAGAGGTCGCTCATGCCCATCAGGCCAAGCCCGATCGCCGAGGTGGTTCCCAGGGTTCCCAATGTCTTGGTTCGCATGACTGCGGGCTGCTTCGGCTGAGTGAAACGAACGCCTTCGGCGACATCGGCTCCTTGCAAGCCCGCTTGGTCAGGAATCGTGTTCATGTGCACCTTTCAGATCGATTTTTCATTGCATGCTGGGCGGCTGCGACTGGTCCGGTTGGGCCGCGCTCACACCCATGACGTCCTGGTCGTCGACAAGGACGCCGACGTGATCGGCACTCGCGTCACACCTGAAAAGACCAGTTTACTCGATATAATGTCGACTATAACTCGATGAAGCGTCGATTTCAATATGTGCAGACCTTGTCTTGGAACGCCGATTGC
>NZ_JBAPPI010000070.1:0-1590 GCF_049280035.1 Mycobacterium sp.
TTGCACGGCCGCAAGGTCGGACCCGGCGCCGTGCTCGCTCATGCCGATCGCCGAATACAGCTTGCCCGCAACGATCTTGGGCAACAGTCGTGTGCACTGCTCCTCGGAGCCGTAGGTCAACAGGCCCGGTGCAACCTGGCGATCGGCGGTCCAGTGCGCCGCTACGGGCGCTCCCACCGCGATCAACTCCTCGGTCACCACGTAGCGGTGCAGATGCCCCAGCCCGTGGCCGCCGTAGCGCTGCGGGATGGTCAGGCCGATGAATCCGGCCGCGCCCAGCCGCGCGGAGAACTGGTCGTCCCACCCCGCCAACCATGAGTCGACGCCGGGCTGCCACCCGAATTCAGCGCGGTCGGAGCGGAGGAAGTCCCGCACGGCGAACCGCAGTTTGACCAACTCGGGCTCACGAGCACTCAACGCATCGAACGAATTCACCACAGCCGCTTCCTAAACCGTAGGCACCGGGACCGACAGTAGGTGAAAATTGGCGGGATGGGGATTACCCACGGTTCGTTGACCCTTCCGTCAGTCGCCAGGCTGTAAAGTCGAATGCTATAACTATATAGATCATTACTTGAGCGATGTAACGCGCGGCCATCCACAACAGCAGGGCTCTATGACTCAGATCTTCTCGATCGGCACCTATCTGCCGCCCTGGACTGTGCGCGACCGGCGGGCCAAGGGGCCCGACGAGGATGCGCTGACCATGGCCGTCGCCGCGGGCCGCGCTGCCGATCCCGACGCCACGGCGCAACGCGTGGTGTTGGTGTCACGTGACTTTCCGCTGTTGGAGGGCGGCAACGGTGCGGTGCTGTTGGCCGCATTGTCGCTGCCGGCCGACACCCCTGTGACCGAGGCGCTCGGCGGCGCGCCTGCCGTATTGGACCAGATCTGCAGCGCCGGCGACGGCACCCTGGTGATCGCCGCCGACGACAACGAGCTCGCAACGGGGGCCGGCGCGGTGCTCACCGGCGACGGCGGCGCCACGCTGACCCCTTCGGCACGCCAGACGCGCAGTCTGCCGCTGACGGCCCGCGCGGAGGACGGCGCGCGCCACGCTTACCTCGACCCTCGTCTGCAACGCGAGGTCGGGGTGCGCTCGACCCTGACCCGACTGGGCCTCAGCGGAACCCCCGCGCTGGCCGCGGTCGCAGGCGTGCCGCTCGCGCACGTCGCGGGCGACTTCGACACCTCGCAGGCCGTCGGTGACCCCGCTGTCTGCGCCGCGTCGGTCATTCGGCTGCTGGCCGATGTGATCGAGGCGGGCACGCAGGGACTGTTGCTCGCGGTCGAGCAGTCCAGCATCAGCGCGGCCGACCTCGCGGTCGGGGGCACCGTGCCCCGGATCGCCCGCGACGAGTTTCCGGCCCGGGAATTACCCACGGCGCGCGTCGCCGACGGCGTCGGCATTCCGATCTCGATGCCCGCGTATGCGCGCGCGTTCGAGCCGAAGATCCGCTGGGAAGCAGCGGTTTTCGAGGAGGGCCCGGGCATCGACTCGGCGCCGCAGTTCCCGCCGCGGCTGCGTGTCGACGACGCCGGAAGATTGGCCACCGAATACCGGCTCGAGCCGCTGCCGCGCACCGGCAC
>NZ_JBAPPI010000071.1:0-1539 GCF_049280035.1 Mycobacterium sp.
TCTTGCGGGCCTCGTCCTCCACCGTCTGGGCGTGCACATCAAAACGGCCCGCCATCGACCGCATCTCGTGCGGGTCAGTCATAAAACGCGTAGGCATAATTCTGTCTCCTTCTCTGTCGAAAAACCATCGGATGTAACGGATTGTGTTGTAGTGCAATGGCATTCCGAATTGCTAACCGGCGGCGGGCGGACGCGCCATCACCATGGGTCGAAACCCGTACATCGGTTCGTCGAACTCGTGGTTAGCCATGGCCCCGAACCCTCCCAACGGCACCCCCGGCATGCCCACCGGCCCACCAGGTGGTGCCAGCGGGGTGGCGCCCAGGGCGGGGGTGAGGGCGCTGGCGCCCGGCAACTCGGTAGCAATCCTGCTGAGCCCCGGTGCGGCCGCGGCCCAGCCTCCGGGCACCGACAAGGCGCCCAGCGGTGTGGCCTGTCCGACGCCCGCAGACACTGCCGCGCCTAGGCCGCCCAGGCCGCGCAGGCCCGCTGCCCCTAGTCCCGCAGTCCCCGAACCGAGCCCGGCGGCCAGACCCGAGACATCCGACGAAATCTCTCCGCCCGCCATGGAGGGGAACAGGTAACTGAAGCACGTCACCGAGTCGATGAACGCCGTCGGGTTCATTAGGCCGCTGGTGGTGAATGCGTTGCTGAAGTTGGCGACTGTGGCGTTGTTGAGAAAGCTCCCCAGCAGTGACCCGTTGGCTCCGTCTAGGTAGTTGAGTAGCCCGGCGAGCCCCGTGGTGGAGGTGTTCGAGTTCGGCGCGATGATGCTTTCCAGCCATGACGACAATCCGTTACTCGTCGAGGCGCTGCCGGCGGTGCTCGCCGAGGTGCCGGAGGCTTGCGCTGTCGCGGCGGCTTGCGCGGCCAGGCCGGTCGCACTTGTGGTCTGGGCCGGTTGGCTGAACGGGGTCAGCTGCGTGGCCGCCGCCGAAGAGCCGGTGTAGCCGTACATCGCTGCGGCGTCCTGAGCCCACATTTCTCCGTACTGGGCCTCGGTGGCCGCAATCGCCGGAGCGTTCTGTCCCAAAACGTTGTCCGCCATCAGCGATGCCAGTTGCGTGCGGTTTGCCGCGATCTCCGCAGGCGGCACGGTCATCGAGTACGCCGCCTCATAGGCACTCGCCGCGGCTTGCGCCTGGGCGGCCGTCTGCTCAGCTTGCGCGGCAGTAGTGTTCATCCACGCCGCATACGGTGCGGCGGCGTCCGCCATCGACGCGGATGCCGGGCCCTGCCAGCTGCCACTGGTCAGATTCGTGATTACCGAGCTGTAAGAGGCTGCTGCCGAACGTATTTCAGCTGCCAGCTGGCTCCAAGCAGCGCTGGAGGCCAGCATCGGCGATGAGCCGGCGCCCGAATACATTCTGGCCGAATTGATTTCCGGTGGTAGCACCGCGTAGTCGATCATGACAGTTTCTCCTTGGTCTGTTATCCAGCGGCGGGTGGCCGCGCCATCACTGACGGGAGGCGCATTCCGTATTTCGGAATCGGACGCCGTAGGCGCCCGGTCATGTTCGACATCGGCGAGGCAATACC
>NZ_JBAPPI010000072.1:0-3486 GCF_049280035.1 Mycobacterium sp.
GGCCAGGTATTCGGCGGTCAGCTTGCCCACGAAGCCGGTTGCCCCGTACAAGACGATGTCGTATTCGCGCGTCTCGGTCACAGGCGTGACGGTACTCCGAGCATCTCGGGCAACTCAGTGCTCTCCCCCAGCACATGCTCGGCCAGAAAGGCGATCACCACCTGGTACCAGATCTTGGTGTGCTGTGGCGCCTCCACCCAGTGGTTCTCGGACGGGAAGTACAGAAATCGGTGCGGGCTGCTACCATCCTCGCCGGCCGGTAACGCCGATGCACCCAGCAGCTCATACCACAGCCGCAGGCCCTCGCCGATCGGCACGCGGTAGTCCTTGTCGCCGTGGATGACCAGCATCGGAGTGGCAATCCGACCGACGAACTGGTGTGGTGAGTTGGCCGCGGTCATCTCCGGCGTCATCTCGCGACGCCAGTAGTAGGCGTGATCGGTTGTCGGGCTGAATTGGTCTAGCGCCCACAAACTGGCGTGGGTCACGATCGCAACGAAGCGGTCGGTGTGGCCGGCCATCCAGTTGGCCATGTAGCCGCCGAACGAGCCGCCCATCGCGGCGATCCGGGTTGCATCGATGCGCGGATGAGCACACGCCGCATCGGTGGCGGCCATCAAATCGTCGAACGGCGGTCCGCCCCACGCTCCCCAACCACGGTCGATGAATTCCTGTCCGTAGCCAGTCGACAGCGCCGGATCGGGCAGCAGCACCGCGTAGCCCTCGGCGGCCAGCAGCCACGGGTTCCATCGCCATGACCAGCTGTTCCAACTGCCCAGCGGCCCGCCGTGGATCCATAACACCAGCGGGGCAGGCACGGCGTCGTCGGGCAGCACCAACCACGATCGCACCACCGTCCCGTCTGCGGCGGCCGCGGTGACATCGGTCAAAGTTCCCGGCAGCGTTGGCAAGTCGACGCAGGGCAGCACGGTGACGGCACCACCGGGATCGATCCGCACCGGATGCGGCGGTGCCGCATACGAGCTGCGCAAGGCGTACAACACACCGCCGGGCGCGGCGACGACGTCCGTGTAGGCGAAGTCGTCACCGGTGAGCTGCGTGACCGTCGATGTCGACAATTCGACGAGGAATACCGGAGCCCGGCCGTCCTGATCGGCCGTGACCACCAGCGAGGTGCCATCGCTCGACCAGGTCAGCGAGGTCGGCCGACGATCCCATGCTTGCGCCACCGACCGCGGTTGGTCCCCGAATCGCAGGTATTGCAATGTCATTCGCGGAGCACAGTCGGGAGTGGTGATGGTTTCCCGGGTGAACGCGATCGCCGACCCGTCCGGCGAGATCGCGGGATGCTCGAGTTCGGCGTGCGGATCGTCAGCGACTACGCGACGTTCGCCCGATGCCAGGTCGACCCGCATCAGCACCGAGCGTTCGGTTGCTTGGGGCCCGGCGACCCGCCAGGTCGTCACCAGGAATCGGCCGTCGGCGCTGACATCAAATACGGCGTCATCGAATCCGGCCGCGCGCAGCGCCCCGCCGGGCTGTGGCGTCAGATCACGCAGATCCGTCGCGTCGAACAGATGAGGTTCATCCGGGCCAAGGTCGTTGTCCCAGAAGCGCACCGGGTATCCGGAGTGCAGAATCGCGTTCACCTGAGAGGCCTTGCGCAGATCGCGCAGCCGCCGGTCGTCGTCGATGTCGCCCGCTGACGACAGCAGTGGCGCGCCGATTACCGCGGCGTCGGCGCTGCGCGCGGTCCGCACCGCGCTGACGCCACCGGGCATGCTCAACACTTCGACGGCCTCACCGCCGTCCGCGGACAGCCGCCACAGCGAAGCCGATGGTTTGTCATCGGCGTTCTCGGCGGTAGGCCGCGAGGAGACGAACAGCAGGTCGCCGCCGACGGTGAACGCCGGTGCCGACTCACCGTTCGCGCCACGGGTAAGGCGGCGCGCGGGTCGTTCCCCGGTGGGATCGATTTCCCAGACGGCGCTGACGTATTCGGTGCGCTTGTCGTTGAGTTCCGCCACGGTGGTGACCACCCGCGACCCGTCCGCCGAGACTGCCAGGCCCGAAACACGTGGCAGCGCTAGGTAGTCGTCGAGGTTGTCAAATGCCGTCGCGGTCACGAGTCGTTGGTAACACAGCGCGGCGCTTGGCGCGGTGTGCGCTACGCGACACCCAGTAAGTTTGATTTTCAAACTTGGAGCTGACATGCTGAGTTGATGCCGGCTGTCACGCTGGCCGACCTGCCCGGCCGGCCCTGCCCCATAGCCGCCGCCCTGGAATTGATCGGTGAACGATGGGCGTTGCTGACCGTCCGCGAGGTGGCGCTGGGCAACAGCCGCTTCGAGGACATCGTTCGCGGCACCGGCGCGCCCAGGGACCGGGTGACAGCCCGGCTCAAGGCTCTGGACGAGGCCGGGGTCATCCAGCGTGTCCGGTATCGCGCAGCGCCACCGCGGTTCGACTATCAGCTCACGGATTCAGGCCGCGCGCTGCTGCCGGTGTTGGATGCGTTGCTGGCCTGGGGACTAGACCATGTGGTCGGTCGCGACGACCCGGACCGCCACCGCTACCACTGGGCACAAGCCAAGCAGCGAGCAGGAAGGACACCATGACCACCGTCAACAGCGACACCGAAAACGAGCTCTGGGGACCGCCACGTTCACGCACGGTGACGTGGCACGACCCCGGGCCGGGCGCTGCGCGCGGCCTGACCATGGCCGGGATCGACTATCTCAAGGCGATGATCGCCGGCGAGCTTCCGCCACCCCCGATGGCCGCGCTCATGCAATTCGATCTCGTTGACGCAGAACCCGGCAAGGTCGTGTTCACCTGCAGACCGGACGGGTCGGTGTACAACCCGAATGGCGGCGTCCACGGCGGCCTGGTTTGCACGCTGCTGGATTCCGTCGCCGCGTTAGCACTGCACAGCACGCTTCCCGCCGGCAAGGGCTACACGTCGGTCGAAATCAAGGTGAATTACCTGAAGGCGGTGCGGATCGGCGCCGGCCCGTTGACCGCAACCGGGACCGTCGTAAAGGCGGGTTCGCGGGTCGGCTTTACCGAGGGAGTCGTCACCGACGCGTCGGGTGCGATCGTGGCGACCGCTACCAGCACCCTGCTGATATTCGACCTGTAGCCACCCAGGTGTGACGGCCCCATGAGACGCCTAACGGCGGTGGCGGGCTATCGCCCGGCCACCGCCGTCAGTTTGTTTGGGTTGGTCAGCCGCGCCGGCCGCAGACCGGCCAGGCACGGATGCCCTGCGAGTGCAGGACGTTCTCGGCCACTCGGATCTGCTCCTCACGGCTCGCGCCGTTCGGAGAACCCGAGCCGCCGTTGGCCCGCCAGGTGCTCGGCGTGAACTGCAGACCACCGGAGTAACCGTTGCCGGTGCTGATCGACCAGTTGCCACCAGACTCGCAGGCAGCGATCGCGTCCCAGTTGACGCTGTAGGCCTTGGCGGGCGCCTTGGCCTCGGGTGCGGGCGCGTCATCGGCCGGCGGGGCCGGTGGCGGGGGC
>NZ_JBAPPI010000073.1:0-3320 GCF_049280035.1 Mycobacterium sp.
AGCGCCAAGGCCACCAAGGACGGCAAGTCCTACAAGATCACCGGCACGGCCAGCGGTGCAGACCTGTCCAATCCAATGGCAGGACCGGTGACCAAGCCCTTCGAAATCGACGTCACCTGCCCATAACCAACCCACTTGTGGCGAAAAGGAATACGTTAATGAACAACAACTCCAAAGTGGTGCTCGGGGCGATAGGCGCTCTGTTCGCTATATCGCTCATCATTCGGTTTGTCGTGCTGAGCCAGGCCGGCGTACCCGGCACGTGGATCTTCTACCTCGGCCTGCCGGTCGGCGGTATCGTCGCCGTGCTTGCACTCTTGCTGCGACTCGGGCTGCTCAACTTCGGCGAAAGGCCAAGTGCCACCGTTCAACACTGGCAGCACAACACTGCCGCGCAGGTGCCGACATCGCAGCGTCTGGAGGAACTCGAGTCCCTGCTCACCAGCGGCGTCATCTCGGACACCGAATACGCCTCAAAGCGTGCGCGGATCATCTCCGGCATCTGATCGACTGTCGGTCAGCCGATTTCAGAAACCTTGGGCATCAGTTCTTCTCCGAAGCGCCGTACGAAGCCAGCCGGATCCGGGGTGCCGGGCACGGGACCGATGTTGATCATCTCGATGCCCAGTTCGGCGTAGCGCTCAAGGGTCTTCAGGTATCCGTCAACGTCGGCGAACGGGTCGGCGAACAGGCCAACGGTTTTGCGGATCTGGGCGACGTCGCGGCCGACCGTGTCGCAATGGCGCGTCAACACCTCGATCTTGTGCTTGAGTAGGTCGGGCTCGGAATCCGTGCCGTTCCAGATGTCCGCGTACTGCGCGACCAGTCGCAGAGTCTTCTTCTCGCCGCCACCGCCAATCAGGATCGGCGGCCGACGAATTGGCTCAGGCACACAGATTGTCTCGGCCAGCTGATAGTGCTTGCCGTTGTAGGGCCCATTGTCGTCGCTCCACATCTGCAGACAGATCTGCAGAGTCTCTTCGAGCATCTCGAACCGCTCGCGCAACGGCGGATACGGGACACCCAGCGCGACATGCTCGCGCTCATACCAGGCGGCTCCGATACCGAACATCGACCGACCCTGCGAGAGTACGTCGAGCGTGGTGACTGTCTTGGCCAGCACCCCGGGGTGGCGATAGGTGACTCCGGTGACCAGCAATGCCAGGGTGATGCTGGTTGTCTGGCCCGCCAGAAAGCCCAGCGATGTGTAGCCCTCCAGGAACGGATCCTCTGCGCGCCCAACACCTTCCATCTGGAAGAAATGATCCGCCAGGGTAAACATCGTCGCCCCGGCATCTTCGGCGGCCTTGGCGGTCGCTACCAGTGTTGGAGCCAGATTCGCCGGATCGCCCGGCAGAAAGTCGATGAAGTGTATTCCCAATTCCATTTCCTAGCTCCCTTCGCTAATCGGTCAAACGCTGGAGCAGGGACAACGCATCGAGGATGACGCGGCGTTCCCGCTCGGAGTAGCGCTCTTGCATGGCACGACCCAGCCATTCCTCGCGTACTTGACGGTCGCTTTCCGCGCGGCGCCGGCCGGCGGCGGTCAATGAGATCACTTGGCGCCGACCGTCGTCGGGGTCGGGTGCGCGCCGGATAAGGCCATGCCGGGTAAGCCCGGCCAGTATGGCCGCCATCGACTGTGGCCGTATCCGCTCGGCGGCAGCCAACGCGCTGGCCGACGATGTTCTCTCTTTCCACAGCCGGGTGAGCACCGCGGTCTGCGACGGCGTCAGATCGCTACCGGTAGAGACTTCTTTCAGCTGGCGTCGCAGCCGGCTGAACATCACACGCAGGTCTCTGGCCGCCGATCCCGCGGACTCGGTGATCCCATCCACCAGCCCAGGCTACAGTAGACAGTCTAGACTGTACAGTTGAAACTGTTTAATGCTACGTGCTGTCGCCACTCAATTCCCAGAACCGCGAGCTTTCCTCCGCGGAGGGTTTGGCGCGGACCCAGCTTGCGATCAGGACAGTGAGTATCAGCCAACCGAGGACGAGAACCGGGATCGCCCAGATGCGACGCAGCAGCAGTGCGGTGCCGCATTGCGCGACGAGGCCGTCACCATTGGCGTCGGCGGCCTGCGACAGGTTAGCGCTGAAGCCGCTGCCGCAGGCGATCTGCATCCCGTATTGGTCGTACTGGCTCAAGTACACCGGAAACCACAGTGCCAGCAGTCCAATTACCATCAACAATGCGCCTGCGATGCCGAGGAATAGCTGACGATTGCTCACAGATTTCCTTTCAAATCAGACTGCGGCGGCGCCGGCGAACGACCAGAAGTCGAGGGCGTCGGCCACGGTGGCCGGCCGCTCATCCCAGCGCGCGGCGCGGTGGGTTATGTGAATGCGGGTGTCGGCTGTGGTCAGCGGTATCCCGGCGGCTTGAGCGCTCATGTCATGCATACGTCCGAGAACAGCAGCACCGGCCAGGGCACCATCGAGCCAAGGAACGACACCACCACGTCGGCGCCGTGCATGCGCTGCAAATGCGCGGTGTGTCTCGTCGACCAAATGGTCCCTACCACCGAATACGGGGTACCAATGATCAATGCGAGCCCGATCAGCTCGGCGATCGTGAGCTGGTAGCCAAGGACCCGGCGAACCCTGTCCAGCATGCGCAGCTACCTCTCACAAGGGATCCCACCTCTTCGTCGAGCATCAGTTATGTTAATAGACATTCTGACTCTTCGGTAGGTTTTTTGGCCGCTGACCCCACGCTAGGGTGAGGCGGTGACGACCGCGTGCACCGAGCCGACGGTCGTCGTGCGCCGACGGCCCAAAGACCGAAAGGCCCAGATCGCCCGCGTGGCCGCCGAGTCGTTCAGCGCGCTGGGCTACCACGCGGTCAGCATGGAAGCCATCGCGGCCAAGGTCGGGATTTCCGCGCCGGCGCTGTACCGGCACTACGCGAGCAAGTACGACCTGTTCCGCGGCGCGGTCTTGGCTCTCGGCCAGCAATTGGTCGATTGCACCGACTTCGGCGAGGCCGAATCTGCCGGTGCCGACCCGGCTGCGACATTGGACCGACTGGTCGACGCACTCATCGACGTGACGTTGGCCAATCGCGAGTCCGGCGGGCTGTATCGGTGGCAAGCCCGTTACCTGCACGGCGAAGACCAATCCACTCTGATGGACCAGTTGCGGGTGGCCAACCGCCGAATCCAACGGCCGCTCATGGTGATTCGGCCGACGTTGACCTCGTCGCATCGGTGGATGCTGTCGTCAGGGCTGCTCAGCGTGATCGGCAGCATCGTTGACCACCGGGTTGCGCTACCGTCCGACGAGATCAGTGCGCTGCTGGCTGACGTCGCCTCAGC